>NZ_JBARZC010000001.1:0-1777 GCF_049649345.1 Henriciella sp.
GCAAAAGCGCTTCGCAGTTCATCGAGGACGAAGGCAGCATCAACGACTGACGCAGCGCCAAGCGCCTTCAGGTCTGTGGCGGGCTGATCGAGACTGTCAGGTGACCACGCAACGTTAAGTCCCATCCCTGCGACAACCCAGCACGCGCCGTCCGAAGATGTGCCCGCCTCGACCAGGATGCCGCACAGCTTCTCGCCATTGACGCGGACATCATTCGGCCATTTCAGCCGCAAGTCGACATCACCAATGATGGCGTTGCACACATCTGCAATGGCGAGGCCTGCTGCGAACGGATAGCGAGTCGCGACACGGATGCCGTCCGGCTCCAGAAACAGCGCGGAGCAGTAGAGATTGCCTGGCGGTGACTGCCACTGGCGCCCCAGCCGGCCCCTGCCCGCGGTCTGCTGCTGCGAAGCAATCCAGATCGGCCCGTAATGGCCGGACTGGGCCAGACGGCGCGCTTCCTCATTCGTGCTGTCGATCGTTTCATGCCACTGGACGGGAGCGTCGGGCCTCAACGATAGAACCCCGATGTCACGGTCGTGGCCCAGTCAGTAAATGGTGCAATGAAGATGAAAAGCAGGATACAGGCTGCGGCCGACGCATAGATGGCAAGACGGACAGTCGTATCAACCGGTTCGAACTTCTCCACCGGCTCCTTGACCCACATGACGAGGATAATCCGCAGATAATATCCAAACGCGATCACTGAACTCAGCACGAGTATGATGAGCAGAGGCATCAGGCCTGCATTCCAGCCTGCTTCAAAAATAAGCAGCTTGCCAAGGAAACCGACTGCCAGCGGGAAGCCAGCCACCGAAATAACGAGGACGGTCAGCGAAATGGCGAGACCGGTGCGACGTCGCACAAGACCTGCAAGCTCATCAATACTCTCGACCATTCCGCCTTCCCGGCGCATGGCGAGCACGCCGCCGAATAGGCCAATCGAAGCAATCACATAGGTCGTCATGAAGACGAGAAGTGCCGCCGCGCCATATTCTGCGCCTGCCGCAACGGCAATCAGGGCATAGCCCATATTCGCGATGGAGGAATAACCGAGCAGGCGTTTGAGGTTGTTCTGGATGAGTGCCCCAAATGCGCCAATAATCATGGAAAGGGTTGCGATGATCGCGATGATCATCTGCCAGTCTTCAAAGGCTGTGGGGAAGGCTGTGAACATCAGATTTGCGAAGACGACCATGCTCGCCATTTTCGGCGCTGTTGCGAAGAAGGCCACAACCGGGCTCGGCGCCCCTTCATAAACGTCCGGCGTCCAGACGTGCATCGGCGCGGCAGAGACCTTGAAGGCAAGCCCGGAAATCATCAGCACCATGCCGAACAGCAGTCCGATGCCGCCTTCCGCGCTTGCAATGCCGGCATAGTCTGTCGTGCCAGCAAAACCGTAGACGAGCGAAATTCCGTAGAGCAGCAGTCCGGACGCAAGCGCGCCTAGGACGAAGTATTTAAGGCCTGCTTCGGCAGACCGCATGGAATCCCGGTGGAATGCGGCTAACACATAGGAAGAGAGGCTGAGCGTCTCGATGCCCATATAGAGCGTCATGAGGTTCGACGCCGACAGGGTAATGCCCATGCCGAGCGAGGCAAAGATGATCAGCAGCGCATATTCATAGCGGATCGTCTCATGCCGGCGCATGAAGTTCTCGCCCATAAGCAGCGTGATCGCCCCCGCGCCAAAGCTGATCACCTTGGCGAAGTTCACGAACGGGCCGGTCGAAACAAGACCGCCAAACGCCTCGCCGCCTTCCCAGCTCATCAG
>NZ_JBARZC010000002.1:0-3166 GCF_049649345.1 Henriciella sp.
TTGTTATGCGGCGTGCGTTCTCCTGAAAGGTAGGGGAGGAAGACCTCCTTGCAGGCAATGCCTGCGTCCTGTTCGGCCAACTTTATCATCTGTGCCGCGGAGGCCGTGCCGGTCGCCTGGCAGGCCCAGTCGACACAGCTTGCCGCGCTCAGCATGACGGACATCAGGTGCCACCGCCCCGGCAGGGCATGACAGAAAGCGTGCGCCGCGGAATCCGGATTGGAACGAAATTCGCTGCCGGCGACAAAGATCACGCCGGACGTGCCGAGCGAGAGCAGCGCATCGCCCTCATCGACGATCCCGGCGCCGCAAGCGCCGGCTGCATTGTCACCGCCGCCAGCCACGACGGGCACGCGGTCCATGCCCCAGGCCTCGGCCGCTTCCTGGCGCAGCACGCCTGTCTCCTCGACGCCCTCATGCAGGCTCGGCATATGCTCGACTGTCAGGCCGCAAGCCTCGAGCAGCGGCTCATGCCATTTACGATTGGCGACATCCATCCACAGCGTGCCGGCTGAATCCGACATGTCGGAGGCAAGCTCGCCCGTCATCCGGAGGCGCACATAGTCTTTCGGCAGCAGGACTTTCGCGACCTTGGCGAAGGTCTCAGGCTCGTGCCGGCGCACCCATTCAAGCTTCGGCGCGGTAAAACCGGGCATGACGAGATTGCCGCCCTTGTCGACAAAGTCGGCTTCCCTCTCCTGAAGTGCGGCCGCTTCAGCAAAGCTGCGCCCATCATTCCAGAGGATGGCGTGCCGCAAGGGGTTGAGCGCCTTGTCAAGGAGCGTCGCGCCATGCATCTGGCCGGAAAGCCCGACCGCCTTGACGCCATGCCTGTGTTTTACGCTGAGCCCGGCAACGGCCATATTCGTGGCGGTCCACCAGTCAGACGGCTTCTGCTCAGACCAGAGCGGCTTGGGACGCGAGATGGGCAGCTCGGCGCTTGCGGTCTCAACGACGCTGCCGGCCTCATCCATGAGGACGGCCTTTACGCTGGAGGTGCCAATATCAATTCCCAGAAACACGTCTCTGGTCCCTTCCCTCTCGGCCCGTCATTTAGCAGGTCGTTGTCTTATCTTGATACCGCTAACATCTTGGCGCGGACAGGACAACAGGAATCCAGTCTGATTCATGCTTTTCGGAGGGTAAAGCGACGCCTCTCGCTGCGTCAGCCGGCGTCTTTTGTATAGGTAACAATGTCCTGAAACGTGGCGATCCAGATCTCGTCGCGGTGCGCGTCAAGCCAGTCCAGGAGCTCCGCATGGGCCTCCGGCGAGACCGTCAGATACTCGCCGCCAATGCCGTGGAAGGTGAAGCTGCCGAAGCCGCCCTCCTCCAGAACGCCCTCGGCATAATCGATGAGCATGTCGCCGCTCACGTCTTCCGGCCCATAGGTGGAAACCTGATAGAAATCATAGGTCGCGTCCGGCGAATAGGACGCCACGCCTCTTGCCCCGTCAAACAGCGGACGGATCGCGTCGACATACGATTCCCCGCCGGCGGTCGAATCTCCGCACGGATAGGCGAATGTCCGGCTGGAGCGTCCATCGAACAGGGTCAGAAGCTGGTTGGTGAGCGCAATCTCGCGCACCATCCGGGCCACACTATAGGCGTCGAGGTCGGCCTCCGGCTGGACCCAGTCGCGCCCCGGCAGTGATGACTGGCACGGATGGAACAGCGTGTGATTGCCAAGCTCGTGGCCATTCTCGGCGACGGCCCGCCATTCCTCGGTTCTGTTCAGGAAGCCTTCGTTCTCAAGCGTGAGATAGAAGGTTGCCTTGAAACCATGCGCATCAAGCTGGGGCAACGCAGCGTCGAGATGGGTGTCGAGGGCATCGTCATAGGTCAGCGCGATCGCCGCCTTCTTCCCATCGGGCCACTCAATCGTTTCGGTCGCCTGCGCGCAGGACGCACTAACCAGCATGGCAGACATCACCGCCATAGCGGCACTTTTCCAGAGCGCATGGGTAAATTCGGGCGCTTGACGCTTTAGCCGTGTTTGGGGAATCCTGACCTCCTGCACCAACAAGATAAATAGCAGACTGGGAGTGTATCGACATGAAATTTAAAACGATAGCGCTATCTGCGATAGCCTTTGGCCTGTGCCTGCAAGCGCCCGCACAGGACTTGTCCGCGGAAGAACAAGCCTATCTCGACGCGCTTGAAGAACAGCTTCCCGGCACGCTGATCAACAATCCGATCGACATTTCGCTCGAGACTTTCGGAGACGATTACAAGGCCAAGGTGGTCAAAGCCGAGATAGACGGCGGGGCCGCCTATCAGGTGCGTGTCAAATCGGCCAAGGCGAACGCCTGGGATGTATCGGTCACAGGTCCGCTGACGGGCAACGTTTCCGAAGGCGACACGGTGACAGTGGCCTTCTGGGCGCGCGCAAAAAGGCCTGATAGCGCGACCGGAAAGGGCCATATGCAGCTGCGTGTCCAGCAGAACACCGAGCCTTATTCCGGCGTGCTCGATGAGACGCTCGAAATCGGCGAGGACTGGCAGCTTTACGAAGTTTCGTCCGTCTCCGGCTACAGTTTCTCAGCCGATGAAATCGCGATTGCCTTCAATATTGGTGACCACCGCCAGACGCTGGAATTCGGCCCCTTCTACGTGCTGAATCTCGGCCCGGCGGCCTGACCCGCTAGCCGAATGCGCCTGGCAGCCAGAGCGACAGGGCCGGAACGAACGTGACAAGCAGAAGGCTCACGATCAGCGCCAGGTAAAACGGCCATATCGTCTTAATCGCCTGTTCAGGCCGCACACCGCCAACGGCGCAGCCAAGGAACAGGATCGCCCCGACAGGCGGCGTCACGAGCCCAATGCCGAGTGCCAGCATCAGGATGACACCAAAGTGCACCGGGTCGACGCCCGCCGTAATCGCCACAGGCAGAAGAATGGGCGTCGTGATGACGATCAGCGGCGCCATGTCGATAAAGGCGCCGAGGAAGAGCAGAAGCACCAGAATGGTCAGCATGATGATGACCGGCTCGTCCGACAGGCTGGTCAGCGCGCCGGCGAGGTTTGCGGGCCCGTCGAGATAGGCAAACAGCCAGCTGAACATGCTCGCCGTGCCAATGATCAGCATGATCATGGCGGTTGTTTTGACCGCGCTCGTCACAGCCTCGCTGAAAGCCGGCCAGTCGAGCGTGCGATAGGCCAGCGC
>NZ_JBARZC010000003.1:0-2614 GCF_049649345.1 Henriciella sp.
TTCGGGCTTTCAGCTGAAAACCGCCACCTATGATGGAACTGTCTTCCCCATTCCAGAAAACGCCAATGAGCACCTCGCCGAAATCTATGGACCCGATTGGCAAAGGCCTGCCACCGGCTTCTGTTCAGCCGTCAGCTCGCCCGCCCTGCACCGTGTCGCCCCTTATGCGCGCGCCTCTTATGCGACGCTGCGTGCGCTGCGTGCGAAGCTTGAGGGCAATCTGGACAAGGCAAGTGTAGTCGAAGGCCAGTCGCCCTTCCCCTTCATCCACACAGGAGATGCCTCATGACCTAGCGCAGCACGGGCAGGGTAATCTAATCCCGATCTGAACGTCCCGGTCTTTCCTCAAGACCGAGCGGCTGCGCCTGTGTCTCGCAACACATTGTTTTAATTAATTTATTTGACTTTTCTCTACCTTTGATTTATATCCATCATGCCGTCAGAAGGACGGTGCACTCTCAGAAGGAGAACCAAGATGAACCAGAAAGAAGATACCTGCCCGATGGAAGACGAGTTCGAAATCCTCGAGCTCGGGACGGTCTCAGAGGAGACGCGCGGTGGCCGAGCATTCGGCATCGAACTCTTCGTTGGTCCGAATTCCCGAAGCAGCTGATCATCGTGCGGACGGGGGAGCCTGCTCCCCCGTCCCTTCGCTGCATCGCTCAGATGCCCATCACTCTGCCGATCCAGAAACGCGTTCATGGCCAGCTGTTTCCATCTTGAGAAAGGCGTTCACGCCTGCGCCCTTGATAGTTCGATCATCATTCTCGACATGGTCAGGGACCGCTATTTGCGGCTCACGCCGCTGCAGTCGTCCTGGTATGGCGAGATCGCCCAGTGCCCTGACCGCAACGCCCTGTCGCCAGAGCCCTCAAGGTTTTCAACCTATCTGGAAAGATCGGGGCTGATCACAAGAAACGCGGTGACAGGCAAGCCGATGGCGCCGTCCCGCAGGCCTGCCCCGAGCAGATCACTCACCGATCTTTACGCCGAGCAGAGCACACGCATCGACACCCTGGCCGTGTCGCGAATGGCGATAGCTGTCTGGAGGTGCCGCCGCTTCCGCAATTCTGCCACCCGCGATGCGGCAAGTGCCGTAGATACTGCATCCTCCTGGACATCCAACGTGTGTGCGCGAGACCCGCAGCCTGCCTCAGCGCTGGAGCACCGCGTCAGGCAGTTTCACCAGCTGGTTCCCTATTTCATGACGACCCACAATGCCTGCTTTTTCTCAAGCATGGTGCTGATGCGCTTTCTGCTCAGCTTTTCGATCAGGGCAGACTGGGTCTTCGGGGTCAGGCTCTCGCCTTTCGATGCCCATTGCTGGATCAGTCATGGAAACCTTCTTCTCAACGAGACGCGGGACAAGGCTGCCGAATATACCGAGATCATGCGGCTCTAGCTGCAAGGAGTCGCCATGGCCGCCTTCTTCGCGATGCACTGGGCTGTGGCCGATGGGGAGGCCAGCGCCCAAGCAGGCCGCATTCTCCACGAGGCCCGCAAGACTGTTGCCGGCAGCGCCTTCCTGGAGATGGACGGCTTCGCCCTCCTTCACCTCGACCCTACAAGACAGGATGCGAGTCTCCATCTCCTCAAGGATGGTGATGGGCACCCGTCCGGCGCCGTCTTCGGGACGCTGTTCAGGCGGTGCGCTGAAAGCTCCCCATTGCCCGTCACGGCGGTCCCACCCGCAGACAGCCAGGCCATTCTCCAGTCGAACGGCGAAGCGCTACTGGACCGGTTCTGGGGACGTTATGTCTTTTTCCGGCCCGGTGCGCGCCGCCTCGCCATCATGGGCGATCCGTCGAGTGGCATCCCATGTTTCTATTGCCGGCAGGGACACCTCGCCCTGGTCTTCTCCAACCTCGAACTTTGTCCTTTTCTCGATCTGCGAAGATTTTCCCTGAATCTCCATTTCGTCCGCGCGCTTCTCGCCTATGACAAGATCCAGACCGGGCAAACGGGACTGGACGGCGTTTACGAGCTCGGCCTCGGGCAACGGGCAGAGATCCAGAAGGATGACATCCGAACCAATCAGGTCTGGGACCCGCGGCAGTTTGCCGAAGACGCTTATCGGCCCCGCCTTGAAGAAGCGGTTGAAGCGGTTCGCACGACGATCGACCAAGCTGTCGACTCCTGGCGCGCCAGCCAGCCAAACATCCTTCTCAACCTTTCGGGCGGGCTCGATTCAGGTGCCGTTGCCGCTTCGCTTGTTCAGACTGGTGGCTCAGCCGCGATTGAGGCCGTTCATTTCGAGCTGCAATCGGATGATCCCTCGGAATTCCACCATGCCCGCAAAGTTGCAGACCATCTCGGACTGCCCCTGATCAAGGTGCATCTGAGCCCGGACGACCCCTTGCCGCCGACCGGCAGCCATCCCCTCAGCGCACGGCCCTATCGCGAATTTACCGGAAGCGGCCAGTTGCAACGCACAGCCGCGCTCTGCCAGGGCCCGAGGGCCGCCCTGTTTTCCGGCCAGGGCGGCGACCAGCTTTTCCAGCAGATCAGGTCGAGCCTCGGATTTGCCGACTATCTCAAGGTGGAGGGCCCAGGCTCGCACATTGGCCGGGAACTTCTCAATGCCGCGCGCCTCTCCGAGAGGTCTGTCTTCGCG
>NZ_JBARZC010000004.1:0-2126 GCF_049649345.1 Henriciella sp.
AAATAGCTTCGGCTTGCTATCGGCGCCGCCCTCCGCCAAAAGCTTCACTAGTGAAGAATAGGAGGACACGCCATGAGCAATGATTTCAGCAATCTCTTTTCGGTCAAAGGCAAGACCGTGGTCATCACCGGCGGCTCGCGCGGCATTGGTGAGATGCTGGCCGCCGGCTACCTCGCCAATGGCGCCAAGGTCATCATTTCCTCCCGCAAGGAAACTGCCTGCGAAGAGACGGTCGAGCGTCTCAAGGACCAGTATGGCGGCGAGATCTATGCCATCCCGTCAGACGTCGGCCAGATGGTCGGCATCCAGCATCTCGCTGACGAGATCGCCAAGCGCGAAGACAAGGTCGACGTGCTGATCAACAATGCCGGCGTTGCCTGGGGCGCGACACTTGAAGAGTTCCCCGAGCATGGCTGGGACAAGGTGATGGACGTGAATGTCAAAGGCATCTTCTTCCTCTTCCAGAAGCTCATACCGCTGCTGCGCAAGTCCGCCAGCGCTGATGATCCGGCCCGGGTGATCAACATCGCCTCGATTGACGGCCTGCACACCTCGCCCTTCAGCGGCTACGCCTATGGCACATCCAAGGCCGCCGTCATTCACCTCACGCGCTTCATGGCGTCCCAGCATGTCGGCGAACATATCCTCGTCAACGGGATCGCGCCCGGCCCTTTCCCGACCTGGATGCTCTCGACCGGCGTCGGCTTTGGCGGCAAGACCGAAGGCGTCGACTGGGATTCTGTGGCAGACCGCAACCCGTCCGGCCGGGTCGGCACCCCTCAGGATATTGCAGGCCTCGCCATGTTCCTGTCCTCGCGGGCGGGCGCCTATATCTCCGGCCACACCATCCCATGCGATGGCGGCATCGTTGCCTCGAGCTAGCGGGCCGGCGGGGTAAAGTTCAGCTTTTTTGGCGGTCGTCGTGTTGCGCCGCAGCATCAAGACCGTCATAGCGGGCGCACACATCCTGTTCCTTCCAGAAGACTGAGCGATCCCGTGACGAGCAAATCCTCCTTCGCTGCTTTCGCAGACCGCCTTGGCGCGCAAAATTTTTCGCAAGCGAACCTTGCCAAATTTACCCCCGGCCGGATCAAGACCGAACTGCTATCCGGCCTGACGGTCGCGCTGGCCCTGGTGCCGGAAGCGGTCGCCTTTGCCTTTGTCGCCGGCGTTCACCCGCTGGTCGGGCTTTACGCCGCTTTTATTGTCGGCCTGATTACGGCCTGCATTGGCGGGCGGCCCGGCATGATTTCAGGCGCGACAGGCGCACTCGCTGTCGTCATGGTGGCGCTGGTGGCCCAGCACGGGGTGGAATATCTGTTCGCGGCCGTGGTCCTGATGGGCCTCCTCCAGTTGGCTGCGGGTATCTTCAAGCTCGGCAAATTCATCCGGCTCGTGCCGCACCCGGTGATGCTCGGCTTCGTCAACGGCCTCGCCATCGTGATCTTCCTTGCCCAGCTCAGCCAGTTCCAGGTCCCCGGCACAGCAGAGGCGGCCGGTCATGGCATGGCGGGCGGCGAATGGATGACCGGCTGGCCGCTTGTCCTGATGCTTGCCCTGACAGCCCTTACAATGGCGATCATCTGGGGCATGCCGAAGCTTACCAAGATCGTCCCTGCCCCTCTCGCAGGCATCGGTATTGTCGCCGCCCTCGTTATCGGCTTCGGCCTTGATGTGCCGCGCGTTGGCGACCTTGCCTCGATCCAGGGCGGGCTGCCAGCCTTCCACGTCCCGATGGTGCCGCTTAATCTGGAGACGCTGGAAATCATCCTGCCTTATGCAGTGATCCTTGCCGCCATCGGCCTGATCGAGAGCCTGCTAACGCTGAACCTCGTAGGCGAGATGACCAATAAGCGCGGCGGGGCGAGCCAGGAATGTGTCGCCCAGGGCGCGGCCAATCTTGTCACCGGCTTCTTCGGCGGCATGGGCGGCTGCGCGATGATCGGCCAGTCCATGATCAACGTGAAATCGGGCGGGCGCACGCGCCTGTCAGGCATCTCGGCAGCGCTCTGCCTGCTCGCCTTCATCCTTGTCGGCTCGGGTATCATCGAACTCATACCGCTCGCCGCTCTGGTCGGCGTGATGTTCATGGTCGTAATCGGCACGTTTGCCTGGAACAGTCTTCG
>NZ_JBARZC010000005.1:0-3265 GCF_049649345.1 Henriciella sp.
GCGTGAGCATCCGGAACTCGTCAACAAGTATCTCGGGACCGTGGTGCCGCAGTCGGACAATTATTTTGCGACGCTGAATAGCGCAGTCTTCTCTGACGGGACGTTTGTTTACGTGCCCGAAGGGGTGCGCTGCCCGATGGAACTCAGCACCTATTTCCGGATGAATGCCGAGAACACTGGCCAGTTCGAGCGCACGCTGATCATCGCAGACAAGGGCGCTTATGTCTCTTATCTCGAAGGCTGCACCGCGCCTATGCGCGATGAGAACCAGCTTCATGCGGCTGTTGTGGAATTGGTCGCGCTGGAAGACGCTGAGATCAAATACTCCACCGTGCAGAACTGGTGGCCGGGCGATGAGAACGGCAAGGGCGGCATCTACAATTTCGTGACCAAGCGCGGCGATTGCCGCGGCGCGCGATCCAAGATCAGCTGGACGCAAGTTGAAACCGGCTCTGCCGTCACCTGGAAATACCCGTCCTGCATTCTGCGCGGGGATGACAGTGTCGGAGAGTTCTATTCCATCGCTGTGACCAACGGCCGGCAGATGGCTGATACCGGCACCAAGATGCTGCACCTCGGCAAGAACACCCGCTCGCGGATCATATCAAAAGGTATCTCCGCCGGGCGGTCTGACAACACGTATCGCGGCCTTGTCTCGGTCAACAAAAACGCGGCGGGCGCCCGCAATTTCACCCAATGTGATTCCCTTCTCATTGGCGGCGATTGCGGCGCGCACACGGTCCCCTACGTCGAAAACCGACGGGCTGACGCGCAGCTTGAGCATGAAGCAACAACGACGAAGCTCTCGGAAGACCAGCTATTCTATGTGCGCCAGCGCGGGATCGGCGAAGAGCAGGCGGTGGCTCTTCTGGTCAACGGTTTTGTACGCGAAGTAATGCAGCATCTTCCGATGGAATTTGCCGTCGAAGCGCAAAAACTGCTCGAAGTGAGCCTCGAAGGCAGCGTTGGGTGATTGATCAAGACCATTTCCTGACCTGGCTCAGCCGGTTGAAAGTGGCTGTCGAGAAGCCTGACGCCGAAGACTTCGTCGCGCTGTTCAGCGATGACGTAACTTTCTACGACGCGCCCTTCCAGGCACCGCGCCGGGGCAGGCTGGCCCTGCAGATGGCGATCGAGGAGATGGGGCGGAACAGGAGCGGCAGCACCTTCAAAACTGAGTTCATAAGAACCGATGAAGACGCGGGCTGGGCGATGTGGGCCAATTCCTTTACCCGCGCAGGAACAGATGACCCGGTTCGCCTTGAGGGCATATTGAAAGCCAGTTTCGATGAGGACGGCCTTTGCCGGGAATTCCGCCAGTGGTGGCACAAGCTGGAACCCGGACAGGATGACCTGATGCGGGACTTCGACGCCTGAGAATCGCTTGCGGCACAAACATTGCTGCATACACTGAAATTAACCAGAGTTTGATCGAACAGGAGCGGGATGTCGCGTCTCTTTCCCATATTGGCTTTGCTCATTGGAGCGTGCGCGTCGCAAGAGGCGCCGGAACCGTACTGGATTCCATATGATGGCTATGGCCCGGGCGCTCCGATTGTGTCCAACGCCCGAGGGTCCGCCGGCACAGGCCAGCCATTCGGCATGGACTCTTTCGGTCCGAATATCGAGGTCGCCGATATCGGCCCTTCGCTCGACCAGTTCCTGTCCCCTCAAGGAGACACGCTCATTCTCCTGCCGAACCGCCTAGAGCGCCAGCAACTCGATTTTTCGCTTGAAAGTCTGAAAGTCATGGATAGGTGGCTGAAAGACATTCATACAATCAACCGCCTGCAGGCCGAGACGGGCAGGGCAGGCGAAGCCCTCATCAGCGATGGCCGAGGTGATAATTCGGTCATGTTCGCGGGTCTTTATCTTGGGGAAGTCATTCGCGCGAATTCGGACCTGTCATGGCAATGGGAACGGTTTGACCATTTCATCGCCGCCAATCCCTATTTTGTCGAGCATTACGGCCTCGATGCGGGCCTCGACAGTTTTGTGCTTGTCGGGCCTCAAGGCGTTGCAACGCCGATCAATACGGCGCTGAAACGCGTCCTGTTCGGCAAGGAGGAAAGTCTGCACTTCATCGGCAGCCTTCTTGTTGATCCGGTCGACCTTCAGGCGGCTGTTTCCGGCCAAATCTTCTATGGTTTGACTGACATTCAATAGAAATGCGCAGCTTTGCCTCAGAGCAGGCTTTGATTTCCTGCTGTAAATCTCTACATCGGCAGCATGTTGAAGATTACTGACCTGCACGCCTCGGTCGGCGAAGGCGAAGACGCCAAGCCCATCATAAACGGCCTCACACTCGAAGTGCCTGCGGGCGAGGTCCATGCCGTCATGGGACCGAACGGCGCTGGCAAGTCGACCCTGTCCTATGTGCTGACTGGGCGCGAAGGCTATGAGGTCACCGCAGGCTCCGCAACGCTGAAAGGCGAGGACCTGCTGGAGATGGATCCCGAAGACCGGGCTTCTCACGGCGTCTTCCTTTCTTTCCAGTATCCCGTTGAAATCCCGGGCGTACCGGTCATGACATTTGTGCGCGCTGCGATGAATGCCCAGCGCAAGGCGCGCGGCGAAGACGAGATATCCGCGCCCGACTTTATCAAGAAGGCGCGGGAAGTCGGCGGCATGCTCAACCTCGACGCCGATATGCTGAAACGGCCGCTCAATGTCGGCTTTTCCGGGGGTGAGAAGAAGCGTCTTGAAATCTTCCAGATGATGATGCTGGAGCCATCCTTCGCCATTCTCGACGAAACCGACTCCGGGCTTGATATCGACGCGCTCAAGACTGTTTCTGATGGCGTCAATGCACTGCGCAGCCCGGACCGCGGCATGCTGGTCATCACGCACTATCAGAGGCTGCTGGACCACATCATGCCAGACAAGGTTCACGTCTTGTCGAAGGGCCGGATCGTGAAGACCGGCGGGCCTGAACTGGCCCATCAGCTTGAAAGAGAAGGGTATGACGGGATCCTCGGGGAGGCGGTTTGACCCTCGCCGACATCAGAGACCTGTTTAGAGATCCGACACCGGCAGAGCTGCAACTGATCGCAAAATATGCGGAGCTGGACGATGACCCTCGCCGCCAACGCGCTTTTGAGGCCTTTGCACGGACCGGCTTGCCGCACCGACGGATGGAAGAGTGGAAGTGGACCGATTTCCGTCAGGCTCTGCCGTCCATCGAGCAGATTGAAGCAGCAGCAAATCGCAAGCTTTCGGCGCCTGAAAACGCTGTCGTCATCTCATTTGACGGAACATCATGGGA
>NZ_JBARZC010000006.1:0-8655 GCF_049649345.1 Henriciella sp.
GCCCGACATGGCGCAGGCCGGCGGCCCCGATGGCGACAAGGCCGAGGCCGCGCTCGAGGCTGTCCGCAAGGCGCTTGCCGGTTGATCAGCTGTGCGGAAAGACCGGCTCTGTATCGCCGGTTTTCCACTGATCATATTTCGGCATGATCGATTTGAACCGCTCGCTTTCGAGATGAGCGGCAAGCCAGCGTTGCAAATGCGGCAGCGGCTCTGCATCGAACCAGGCGCGATCGGTATTGGCGAACTGGCGAATGAAAGGCATCACGGCGAGATCGGCTAAGCACACGCGGCTGTTGAACAGCTGGTCGCGGGTCGCAAGCCGCTCGTCCAGCGTTGTCAGAAAGGCTTTGGCCGCTTGTCGGTGATCCTCGGCCACTGCGCCTTCGTCTTTATACCTGTCAGGATATTTGTAGCGGTCGAGATGATGCTTGAACGGGCCGTCGCAGGCTGAGATGAGGGCGAGCATCTCATCAAGATCGCCTGTCTCTGGCGTAAGCAGGCCTTCCGGATCGTGTGCGCGCAGGGCGTGCAGCATGACGTCGAGACTCTCATCGATCACGCTGTCATCGGTCAGGACGAGTACAGGAACCGTGCCTTTTGGCGACGCGTCCAGCATTTCGCCCGGCTTGTCGCGCAGGACGACTTCGCGCAAGCGGCAGCTGAGCCCGGCGGACTGGATGGCGAGCCGGGCGCGCATGGCATACGGGCAGCGGCGGAAGGAATAGAGGATGGGCAGGCTCATTTGCCTGCTGTTTTGGCCTCTGAGCGCCCGATATGCAATTCGCCGCGCTTTTTTGCCAGGCGGATCTGGTGCTGGCGCTCGCGGAAACGGGCGCGCTGGTCCTCGCTCAGCGTGTCATGGCAGACCGGGCAGGAGACACCTTCCTCGAATTTCGGATCGGCGCGATCGGCTTCGCTGACGGGATGCTGACAACCATGGCAGAGCCCATAACTGCCAAGCTCGAGCCCATGGCCGACAGAGACGCGCTGGTCGAAGACGAAGCATTCGCCTTTCCATTTGCTCTCAGGCTCCGGCACGGTCTCGAGATATTTCAGGATGCCGCCCTTTAGGTGGAACACCTCGTCGATGCCTTCAGATTTCACGAAGCTCGTCGCCTTTTCGCAGCGGATGCCGCCGGTGCAGAACATGGCGATCTTGGGCTTGCGGCCCTTGGCTTCGAGGTCGGCGCGGAAGGCTCTGAACCAGTCCGGAAACTCGCGGAACGTGCTGGTTTCAGGGTCGATCGCCCCTTCGAAACTGCCGATCTCGCATTCATAATCATTGCGCGTATCGATCAGCACCGTGTCCGGGTCACTGATCAGATCATTCCAGGCGTCCGGCGCGACATAGGTGCCGACAAGCGCATTCGGGTCGGTCTCCGGCACGCCCATGGTGACGATTTCCCGCTTCAGACGCACTTTGAGGCGCCAGAAGGGCATCGTGTCGGCGTGGCTTTCCTTGTGCTCAAGGTCTGCGCAGCCCGGCAGGGCACGCAGCGCCGCCATGGCCGCGTCCATCCCATCGCCGTCAACCGCGATCGTTCCATTGATGCCTTCGCTGGCGACCAGGACAGTGCCGGCCGCGCCAGCCGCCTCGAGCGCAGGGCGCAAGGCTTGCTGGATCGCCTCTGGATCAGCGAACCGCACGAATTTGTAAAAGGCTGAAACCCGGATCGTCATGATCCGGCGCTTATGCCAGAGCGTGGCCCGGGCTTCCAGCGATCAGTTCAGGTGACCGGGCTGGCTGGTCCGTCTAGTCCGGCTCGCCGGACGCGGCATCGGAGATGGCATCGCCAGCGGCTTCGACATCCTGGCCGACGCCCTCGATTGTATTGCAGGCGGCCAGAGCCGGAATCGCAAACAGCGCCAAGAGAGCAAGAGCAAGCTTTTTCATGTGTCCACATCCCTCATAAGTGACGCCGTTCTTATCCTCCCAATCGGTGATCTTGGCAAACGCAAAAGGTGGACCTGCAGAGCGAGCGACATATCCGGTTTCCAAACGGCGCGACTCCCTGCTATTGGGGCGGCATGAAAAGCGCAGTCATCGTCTTTCCAGGCTCCAATTGCGATCGCGACGCCCAGACCGCGCTCGCGGAAATCACAGGCCAGGCTCCCGCCATGGTCTGGCACAAGGATGGCGACCTTCCGGGCGATGTCGACCTTGTGGTGGTGCCGGGCGGGTTTTCCTATGGCGACTATCTGCGCTGCGGGGCTATGGCGGCCAATTCGCCGATCATCGGCGCCCTGAAACGCCATGCTGAGCGCGGCGGCTATGTGCTGGGCGTGTGCAATGGCTTCCAGGTGCTGACCGAAACCCAACTCCTGCCGGGCGCGTTGCTGCGCAATGCCGGGCTCGATTTTGTCTGCAAGCCGCAATGCCTGCGCGTCGAAAACGCCAATACGGCCTTCACCAGCGCCTATGCCGGCAAGAGCGAAATCTCCGTGCCGATCGCTCATCATGACGGCAATTATGTCGCCGATGAGGACACGCTGGACCGGCTGGAAGGGGAGGGCCGTGTGGCCTTTCGTTATGCCGGAAATCCTAACGGGTCGGCGCGCGACATTGCCGGCATCCTGTCTGAGAACGGCCGCGTGCTCGGCCTCATGCCGCATCCGGAGCGGGCGATTGGCGGCCATGAAGGCGGCAGCGACGGGCGCACCATGTTCGAAAGCGTGATGTCAGCGATCTAGGCGGGCTGAACGCTCAGAACTGGATCGGCCTGCGCCTTTCGACAAAAGCCGATCCGGCCTGCGCAACCTCTTGCGATGGCGAGCGGACGCGATGCCGGCGCCGCTCTGGCAAGATCCGCAACGCGAAAAAGAAATCGCCCTCGAACCCGGTCGGCACCCAGCGGCGCTCCAGCTGTTCGACCCCTTTGGCGAATATGGCGTGCGCCGCATCATGTTTTGCGGCCCGCTCATATCGAAGTCCCGTTCCTTCGAAACAGACCGGCTCGAAGCGGTCAGACAAGGGAAGACGCACGCGCGAGAGCCTGTGACGGCGCGCGAGCTGACGGGCTGCCTGGACCAGAGGCGGAATGATGAGCGCCCCATCGCAGCCCGGCAGATGTTTGAGGTCGATGATCTGGAGCTCTGTCGGCTCGAAGGCGTTCGGCTTGCTCATCACCACCTGCATCAGGCCTTCGAGGCGATCCTCCCTCATCAGCCCGAAAAGCGCGGTGCGCCCCGGCGCATCGGGATCGTTCATCTGGTAGGCATAGACATCGGCGGTGCGGACAGGGGCAATGGAATGGGCGCTATGAACCGCGCGGTCGAACGCATCGATCAGCTTTGCATCCTCGGCACGGGACGGGGTGAGGCGCACGACCGGACCGCTCATCCCGGGCATGCGGCCGAGAGCGCGTGGGCCGGACTGAAACCATTCGCGGCCGGACAACTGCTTGTACAGCCCGTCATGGCGGGCGAGCCGTGACAGCGCCAATCCCGCCGCGCGCGTGACCGAATGGACGGGCCATTCCATCCATTTGCGCGCGTGCGGCCCGAGCCAGGGTGATAGGCCGAGGCGTTCGTAGAACCGGCTGGACCGCGCGTTGTTGTTCAGCGTGTAGATCGCAGCATACCGCTCATCGGCCAGCACCTTGCGAGCCAGGATGAGCCCGGCGCCCCTGCTTGGCTCGCTGGAAATGAAGGTATGTCCTGAGGCGGCAACAATTGTCGAGCCGCCAAAGTGAAACCGGCGTGTCTGAAGACCGAGCATCGAGACCAGCCGGCCGTCCTTGAACGCGCCATGGCCTGCGGGCAGGCCATCCTGCTCAGGATTGTCGAAGAGCGCCCAGCGCCAGCCTGCTTCGCTGCGCTGCGGAAACCCCGCCTCTCTGACGTGAGCGACGATTTCCGGAATGTCGCCAGGACGCAGTTCGCGATGGTCAGTCATGTGTTTCCAGCCCTTACCGGGATCGACCCTAGCAAGAGACAACGGAAATAGTCTCAACCTGACCTTTGAAATTTCATCCTTCTTGAAAAGCGTTTTGAGCTCGGCTGGAAACCCGTCTAGACAGAGCGGCAGGGCAAGACCCGGGAGGATGAATGATGAAAAGACGATATGCAGCCTTGCTGGCATGCGCCACGCTGGCCGCCGCGTGCAGCCAGGGCGATAGCAACACCGTACCGGCAGAAGACACAAGCGCTGAAATGGACGGTGCCGAAACGGCTGAGCCGAAGCCCCAGGCGGCGAGCGACTTCGAGGACACTGACTATGCCGACACGGCCAACTGGCTGTGCCATCCGGACGCCGCAGACGATGCCTGTGACACCGACCTTTCCTACACAATTGTCAACGCTGATGGCTCGATGGACGTCCAGGGGTTCGAAGCGGCCGCCAATCCACAGATCGACTGTTTCTACATCTATCCGACAGTGTCCAATGATGAGACCGGCAATAGTGATCTCGACGCCGGGCCCGAAGAGCTGCGGGTCGTCGAGAGCCAGTTCGCCCGGTTCGCAGAGACGTGCCGGCTCTACGCGCCGCTCTACCGGCAGATGACCGTGCCTGAACTGCGCCGGCGCATGATGGGCATGGCGATGACAGCCAGCGATGAGATGCGGTGGGCGGACATTCAGGGCGCCTGGGCCGACTATGTCGATAACCATAATGATGGCCGCGGCGTTGTCCTGATCGGGCACTCGCAGGGCTCTGACATGGTCGACAGGCTGGTGCGCGAAACCATTATCGGCAGTGATATGGAAGACCAGATCGTCTCCATCATACCCACCGGCTGGACGCTCTACGTCGACGCCGCCACCGGAGATTTCGGCCCTTACGAGACGTGTACAGTAGAAGGTCAGACCGGCTGCATTCTCGGCTATGTGTCCTTCCGCGATACGGTCCCGCCGCCGCAGGCCTCGCTCTTCGGCGTCACCAATCCGGACGGCCAGCGCGCGCTCTGCGTCAACCCGGCAGAGCTGTCCGGCGATGACGGCATGCTTGATGCCCGGCTTGCGGCTGGTGGCTGGTTTGGCGAGGCGCCGGCAGACTTTGCCAATGGCGAAGGCGTGGACACGCCCTATGCCGCTCTGCCCGGTCTGCTGAGCGCGGAATGCGTCGAAGCGGCGAACCACACCTATCTCGAAATCACCGTGAACGCTGACCCGGATGATCCGCGCACCGATGACATCCAGGGCGATCTGATCGGGCCTGCCGGTGTCATGGCGGACTGGGGGCTGCACCTCATCGACATGCATGCCGCCATGGGCAATCTCGTCGATATCGTTGCGGCCCAGTCAGAGACCTGGGTGGCCGCCGAAGCCGCTGAAGACTAGGCGCCTTCACGCCAACCGATACAAAAAAAGCGCCATTTCCAGACGGGAATGGCGCTTCTTTCATTTTGGCGATGAGACCTGAAGAGGAGGCTATTCCTCGTCAGTGTCCTCGCCATCTTCGTCTTCGGTGTCTTCAACGACAGGCGGGCGATAGGCGCCGCGGCAATCGGAAATAAGCTCACGCATCTCGTCCGAGGTCGGGAAGACGACGATATCGCCGCTGCCTGTGACCACGCGGATATCGCCCCGCGCGGCAGCAAGCATGACGGCGAAGGGATCGTTCTGGCCCACAGTGATCGTCACCGGATTGTCGCCTGCCACGCCATAGGATTTGGCACCGGCCGAGGTGTAGACCGAGATGCCTTCACCGGCATCGTCAAACCCGATGAAGCGATGGAACAGCACACCGTTCGGCGCATCGGCGCCTGTGTCCTGGCAGCTGACGGCAGCAATCTGATCGCCAGCCGCGCTGGTGAAGACCTGAGAGTCATTGCCGCCAATACTTGCAGACGACCATTCGCCTTCAATCTCGGACGCTTCGGTGGTGCCGATGGCATACTCGATGGCGACAGGAGAAGAGCTTGAGCTTTCCTCGCCGTCGGATCCTTCGGGATAAGGCGTCGGCATACGGTCGTCCGGATCGACGCTGCCGCCCCCGCAGGCGGCCAGCATGACTGGCAGAATGGCCAGTAGGGCAAGTCTCATATGAGCTCTCCTTGATATGAATTTCATTTCTGACTTAAGCCAAACCTATCAACACTCACAAGCCCCCCAAGTACAGCTTAGTTGCATGAGTGCAGAGGAAAAGGCGATTGCGACTGGCGACTCGCCCGCCATGACGCTAAGGAGCGGGCATGACAGATACCACCGCCATCCTTGAACATCTGACCGCCGAACAGACCGAAGCTGATGCAGCCGGTCATGGGATAAATGGGGAGGAATGGCAGAGGCTGGTCACCCGCCTCGGCCGCAATCCGAACCTCGTTGAGCTGGGCATCTATTCGGTGATGTGGTCGGAGCACTGCTCCTACAAATCCTCGCGCCGCCACCTCTCCAAATTCCCGACGAAGAATGATCGCGTCATCCAGGGCCCGGGCGAGAATGCCGGCGTGATCGACATTGGCGACGGGCAGGCGGCCATCTTCAAGATGGAAAGCCATAACCACCCCTCCTATATCGAGCCCTATCAGGGCGCAGCGACCGGCGTTGGCGGCATCCTGCGCGACGTGTTCACCATGGGCGCGCGCCCCATTGCTCTGGTCAACGCGCTACGCTTCGGCTCGCCCGATCACCCGAAGACGCGTTCACTCGTCGCTGGCGTCGTCGCTGGCATTGGCGGCTATGGCAATTGCGTCGGCGTACCGACAGTGGCGGGTGAGACGCAGTTCGATGAGGGCTATAATGGCAACATCCTCGTCAATGCGATGGCGGTCGGCCTCGCGGATCAGGACAAGATTTTCTATGCGCGCGGCGCGACGCCCGGCAATCCGATATTCTATGTTGGCTCGAAGACAGGGCGCGACGGCATCCATGGCGCAACCATGGCGTCGGCCGAGTTTTCCGAAGGCGACGAGGAAAAGCGCCCCACCGTGCAGGTCGGCGATCCGTTCACGGAAAAGCTGCTGATCGAGGCCTGCCTCGAATTGATGGCGACCGACGCCATTCAGGCGATCCAGGACATGGGCGCGGCGGGGCTGACTTCCTCGTCTGTCGAGATGGCTGACAGTGGGGGAGAGAATGGTGAGGGCATTGGTGTCGAGATGGATCTCGACAAGGTGCCCCAGCGCGAGACCGGCATGAGTGCCTATGAAATCATGCTGTCCGAGAGCCAGGAGCGAATGCTCATGGTGCTCTATCCTGACAAGATCGAAGTGGCGAAGGCCATCTTCGAGAAATATGATCTCGACGCCGAAGTCATCGGCATGACGACTGATAGCGGCCATATGGTCCTGACGCAGTTCGGCGAGACGGTGTGCGATATCCCCGTCGCGCCGCTGGCCGAAGATGCGCCCAATTATGACCGGCCCTGGACGGAGCCAAAACCGCGCGCGCCGCTCGACATCTCGAAATACCCAGAGCCTGAGGACTACGCAGAGGTGCTGCTCAAGCTCATGTCCTGCCCGGACATGGCGTCGAAGCGTTGGATCTGGGAGCAGTATGATCGCCACGTGATGGGCGATACGGTCGATAGCTCACAGTCCATGGGCGACGCGGCCATTGTCCGTATCCACGGCACCAACAAGGCACTGGCCATCTGTTCTGACTGTAACCCGCATTACGTTGCCGCTGACCCGTATGAAGGCGGCAAGGCCGTGGTGGCCGAGGCCTATCGCAATCTCTCAGCGGTTGGCGCGACGCCCATCGCGATCACGGACAACCTCAATTTCGGCAATCCGGAAAAGCCCGGCACGATGGGATATATCGTCAAGGCCATTGAAGGCATGGCCGAAGCCTGCCGCGCGCTCGATTTCCCGGTCGTTTCGGGCAATGTCAGCCTCTATAATGAGACCGACGGCGTCGCGATCCCGCCGACGCCCGTGGTGGGCGGTGTCGGCCTGATCGAGGACGTGTCGAAGATTGCAACGTTGAAGGGGGCTCAGCCGGGGGATGTGCTGATGCTGATCGGAGAGACCAAAGTGCATATGGGCGCGAGCCTCTATGCCCGCGAATGGTTGGGCTTGAAGGGTGAGGCGCTTGGACCACCGCCGCCGGTGGATCTCGAGACCGATTTGAAGACGTCTCGCTTTGTTGCCCATCTTGTTCGCTCTGGTTTGGTGAACGCTTCGCACGATGTGAGTGAGGGGGGCATTGTTTGTGCCGCCAGCGAAATGGCTCTGTCGGCGAATATTAGTGTTGGGATTGCGCTAGACGAAATTGGCGCGGACACCTTCGGGACGGCTTCAGCGCTTTTCGGCGAGAGCCAAGGATTGTTTCTGGTGGCGGCTTCCCGGGAGCAGCTGAGCAATTGGAATAAGGTTGAGAGCTGGCATGGATCTGAAGCCGGCCCTGCTTATCAAGAAGTCGGGGGCTTTTCGCATTCTTCGGAAACACCGGTAATCCGTGCAGGTCACTCAGATGTGCCGGACGAAGAGCTAGTGTACGATGTAGACATCGCCCTCTCACGCCTCCGCGAAGCCCATGAAGGCTGGCTGCCCCGCTATATGAAGGGCGAGGGCTGAGGCTATCCAATTTCACGCACGGGTATGAGCAAGTGACACGCGCCACGCCCTCGACTCCGATCTTCCCGGCGTAGGCCGGGATCTCAACCAATTTGAACGCGAAGCTTGCTGCACGAGGTCCCGGCCTACGCCGGGATGATCGGATAATTTTCCCCCTCCCGCGCGCCCCGTCTATAAGTTTCCCCATCCCATGGCC
>NZ_JBARZC010000007.1:0-8069 GCF_049649345.1 Henriciella sp.
GTGCAGCTGGGCGAACCTTGCCACCCGCCCTTGCGCGCGGCTCGATTGAAACTGTGGTTCGTCTTCGATCGCCTTTTCGAGCGCGTAGTAGGCCTTGTAGGTCATGTAGTTCTGGAGAACATCCAGAATGAAGCCTTCTTCGATGGCCTGTCGCATCGAATAGAGATGGAAGGGGCGTGGCGTGCCGTCCGGCCCTGGAACTCCAAACCTCTCGAGCGTCACATTGCGCGGCGTCGCCGTGAATGCGAAGTAGGAAATATTGGGCTGCGGTCCACGGCTATTCTGGAAGTCGAGAATGACATCCTCCAGCGACCCTCCATCTTGACCATGTTCGTCCTTGCGGCTCAGAGCGTCCGCCAGGGCTTGCGCGGCCTTGCCGGACTGCGACCCGTGGGCTTCATCAACGATGACCGCGAAGCGGCGAGCACGTTGCCCAGAGACGACCTGGAGATGCTCTGTGGAGAACTTCTGGATGGTCGTAACGATGATCCGTGCGCCTCTTTCGATCGCTTCCTTAAGTTGCCGCGACGTGCCGTCAATCTTTCGAACAACGCCCGGCGTCTGCTCCAGGTCAGAGACAGTTCTTTGCAATTGCCGATCGAGCACAAGTCGGTCAGTCACAATAATCGCCGTGTGGAAGATTGGCTGGTCGTCGTCGGTATGAAGATTGACGGCTTGATGTGCTGTCCAGCCGATCGTGTTGGACTTGCCTGACCCGGCAGAGTGCTGGATCAGATAGTTGTGTCCTGCGCCATGCGACCGGGCGTGCTCCATCAACTTCAGCACCGCATCAAGTTGCTGAAAGCGGGGGAATATCATCACCCCCATCTCGTTGAGGTGAATGAAGCGCCCAATGATCGCGAGAAGGACGTCCCGGCCAAACACGGCATTGCCCTCTGGTTGGTCAGCGTAGAGGTAGGCGATCGGAAACTCGCCGTCGATGTCGGGATTGCCAGCGCCGCCTTCCTTGCCTCGATTGAATGGCAGGAAAAACGTCTTCCCGTTGCGCAGGCGCGTCGTCATCGTGACGTACTCCTGGTCCACTGCAAAGTGAACCAGAGCGCCGCGTTTGAAGGTCAGTAGTGGTTCGCCATTGGGAGAACGGTCCTGACGGTACTGTTTCTCTGCGTGTTTGTGCGTCGTGCCGGTGAGCTTGTTCTTCAGCTCCAGCGTCGCGACCGGCAAGCCGTTCACATAGAGAACCACGTCAATGCGATTGCCGTTCTTCTGGCTGTACTCGACTTCCTCAATCGCGGACAGGATGTTCGCTTCATAGCGTTCGACGAGTTCGGGATTGAGGGCCGACGCAGGCTTGAAGAAGCATAAGCTGAACTTGATGCCCGGTACGAGCTTGATGCCATGGCGAAGCACTTCCAGAGTGCCCCGATCCTTGAGCGCGCGGGCGAGTTGATCGAACAGGGTTTGTTCGGCCTGGCCTGCATAGTGGTCAACCAGCTTCGCCCACTCATCCGCCTGTGTGGCCCTCAGGAACTCCAGGACGAGCTCTTTGTCGAGCGCGAGCCCTCGGTCGTGATGGGCGGACAAACGCCGTGTGTAGCCTTGTGTGGCGATCAAGCGCTCGACGAGGTGCTGCTGAACGACCTTTTCCTTGTGGAGATCTCGCTGACCCAGCGGTGCGGGCATCTACGCCTCCACGTCTTCGTCTGGAACGACCGTCCATACACGTTGCAGCCTCAACTTGGCTTTCAAGTCCTCTGGCAGGTCGTCATAGACGTCAAACAGCTCGTCCAGGATCTCCTTGCGTCCCCATAGGCGGATCCGGAAGTAGAGTTCATTCAAGCGTTGGCGTACGGTCTGCTTGAAGCCTGACCAGCAAACGAGCAAGCCATGTTCGGCATGTGCATCCTGAACACTGCCTATGAGGCTTTGCAGCGTCGGCTGGTCGCCTTGAAGGTCACCTGATTTCACTTGAACGACAAGCCGAGGAGCATCGAAGCCAAGTTCACCCTTGCCTGCGACGATGTCGATGCCGCGATCGGGTCCAGGCGGCGTGACCTCCGTCCTGTACCCTTGGGCTTCGAGGATTGCAGCGATCAACGCTGTGAACTCATGCCCAGCGAAATTCGCGCTGATATGGTCTTCGACCTGTTGTCGAGCAATCGACCCGATGTCCGGGGCCATGAGGTCGGTATCTTCGACGGTTTCGTCTGTCGCAACTGGACGTTTTGCCGAAGTCGCGATTGGTCCTGGATCCTGCCGTGTGCGCGCGATTGTTTCGAACCGGGCGGCGGCATTGTTCCGGTGGATCTCGCAGACAGTTTGAGAGGCCCCCATGCTAAACCGCAAGTCCTGCTTGATCGCTTCGCGTGGGAGGTCCGTTGCGAGCCACTGCACTCTGCGACCTGGAAACTTGCCATCGACATGAAGTGGACCGCCCTTGATGCGCCCGATCCCAACTTCTCCCGTGGTCTTGAACGGGATCACGACCAGATCGCCCTCCTGCGCTGTATTGAAGAGCTGATTGATCTGCACGGCCCAATTCTTGAGCGTCCCGGCCTTTTTGTTGGGATACGTCTGTTCGAGGATCTTCAGCAGTTCTTCACGAGACTTCGCGTCGGTAACGTCCTGATCGATTTCCCAGCCTGTAGCGAATGTCCCGTCCTCCAGGGCGCGGGCTTCTGCTTCGCCATACTTGCCCAGCCTGATCAACCATAAGCGGCTCATGCTCTCTCCCTGTCCATGCTGCCGCTGTCTTCCTGGCGTTGCTTGAATTGCCGGACGTGAAACTTCAGCGCTTCGGGCGCGGCTTGGTGCTCTGCGGTTTTGCCATTCAGCTCTAGGTAGGGAGAGTTGAGAAGAGGTTTAGCCAGGACAACTTTCGACGTATGCGGATTGATGCTCCAGAGAAACGCATCGAAGAGCGTGTGAAGATCGCGCCTGAGCAGCAGTCCATTCTCGACCACATCAAAGCGGGCGTCGCCCGTATGGGGCAGAATGTGCGCTGCTTCCAGAGCTTCTGTGATGCCGAGCCCAGTGATGACGCAACGCCCCCTGTAAGCGTCGACGAGGGCCGTCCTGAACGCTTGTTGGTTCGGGCGAGGCTTTCTGGAGCTTAGCTGACGCTCAGCAAGCTCAGTCAGCAAGTCGTCCTTGTGTTGCTTGATCAGTTCATTCCAGTCGGACAGGTGCGCGGTAGCTGCAGCTTTGCGCGCTGACTGGTCTTTGCTCCATATACCAAGCAGTGCCTCAATCTCCGCGACGTCCTGCGACGTCATCTCGATCACGCGGCGGTGACGATGCGAGCGCGCGAATTCAATGACGGCAGATGATGTTGGTTCAGCGAAGCCGTCCTTGAAGCCTGCGGGCTGGGGCAGGAGGCGAACTTTCCTCAAGGTTACTGTGCGCTCGCTGCCTTGGATCCCGATCCCACCAGCCTCCGCTGTTGCCATCAAGCCCTGGCCAGAGCCATACGCTTCATCCTCATGCGTCCAGATCCAAAGGTGGTCGCCTTCGATGATCTCAGCGCCGTCCTGCAGCTTGCCGCCGACGATACTTCTCGGGGTTTCGTTGTGGATAAGGACGTCTCCCCCTTCCCAGTCATCCGCAGAAGCAGGTCGGCAGATGCCATCAGGGCAATGGAGTTCGCCATTCACCTTGAGGAGGAATATGTTCGTCGCGGCGGCGGCAGAAGCTGAGGGTCCAAAGACAGCTTCCAGAATGCTTCTTGCCTGGTCGATTGTTCGCACGCCAAGTCGTACGAGATCATGGCCTTCAAACTCGGCGAAGGTCTTCAGATTGCTATTGGCACCGCCGCGCTTTCCAGACTCGCTCGGAACAGGGGCAAACCATTCCGTCCCGTCCCAGACCTTCAAGGTCGACTTCACGCCATCGGGAATTGATCGAGGAACATCTGACTGCCGCAGCCAGAAGTTGACCGTTGCTGTCTGGCGCTCGAGCCCAAGGGGACGGTTGGAACGCGAGTGCTTCCAGGCATCTAAACGCACTCGGTTGCTGTTGGGGGTCTTTGACGGGATCTCGACGAGCCCGTTTGACTTCATCCAGTCATAAACGAATGTCGTGAGGCGATCGATCTCGCTCATGCCTCCATCTCCTCTTGAATGGCGTCGAGGCGGCGATCAGAAATGCCGGATTTAGCGTAGGTCGCAACGTCGATCTGACCCGTAACAGCGGCGGTGATCAGGGCGGAGCGGTATTCTTTGAGGCGGTCGATAGACGCACGGTTCTTATCGCGAATTGGCTTGAACGATTTTTCGATGTGATCGATTGCATCACCAATTCGGCTTTGTTCATCCAAAGGAGGGTACGGAATACGGATCTTAGACATAACACCGTTCATCAATTTTGGATTGATGTCGTGACGCACAAAAAAGTCAGTCGCCGTATCAAGAGCAACCTGGGCGTAGTTGAGATCAACCGACCTAGTGAGAGGCCGCAGCGTGCCACATACGTTTGTGCAATTGAACTTACCGCTTCTGCGAAAGACCGTTCCCGCTTTTGCGCCGTCTGTTGTCCAAGTCAGATAGTCACCGTCAAAGTCGTAGGTATTGATAAAACCCATCACACCGTCATTCGCGGTCTGTGAAGAATAGATTGGATATTCTCCTTCGTTCTCGGCAATATACTCGTGAGACATGACACGTCCCCGACCGAGTTCGAAGAGCATCCAAACTGCGCGCTCTTGCCAATGTTGAGGTATAAGAGGGGCCCAAAGGATGCCTGTTTGCTTCTGCTCGCCTATCCGCTGACCCGTAACGAGAGCGAGTTTATTCGCCTTCGCCTTCTCCCCTAGCAACGCGACCAACCGCTGCTTCTTCTCGATCAGCAGGTCTATTCTTGCGGTCTCACGGTCCAGAAAGTCGGCAATCTGGCGTTGGGTCGCGAGGTCGGGCAGCAACACTGGGATGTTTCGCAATGCCTCGTGTTCCAAGTCCCACTGATTGACGCGGACGCCTTTGGAGATGCGCCCGTAAAGACCGATGTAAGGATCGCTACGCAGCAGATAGTGCAAGAACTGGTCGCACTCGTCACTTTGCGGCGTGTAGACATAATACGCTGGACTGACGATGCCCTGAAAACGCGAGATTGCGATCGAACCCTGCCACGCTTTCATCTTGTTGGTGACTAGCGCACCTTGCGTCACCAACTGATACCCAGAGAGGTCTTCGGACTCTTTGTTGTGATTGTCGTCGCGCGATGCTTTCGGGATGACGCCGTAGTCGCGGTAGACTGACAGAAGTTCTTCGTTTGGGAACCCGGTCTTCTTCTCTCTGCGGAATAGCGACCAGAACGGCACGGTTCGCCATCCTGCCGGCGTTCCATTCGCAACGATATCGGTGGTCGGGATCACTCGACCACCTCCTTCAGCAAGCCAGCGATCTCTGCCTCCAGCATCTTCAGCTCGGCGTCGATTTCAGCCAGCGGGCGTGGCGGCACATACTGGTAGAAGTAGCGATTGAAGTTGATCTCATAGCCGACCCGGCCAACCTCGCCATCCTGCGCATCTGTGTGGCTTTCATCGACCCAGGCGTCCGCCACAAAGGGCGTCACTTCGCGGGCGATGTAGTCCCGCCAGTCTTCCCGGAGCGGCACGAGCTCGTGATCGCGGAGTGACGTGTCTGCTTCCGGTTTGGCGCTATTGTCGAGGCAGATTTCTGCCTCCTCGTCCTGTTCACCCAACACCGACACAATCGCTTTCTTGATCGGTGCGCGCAGGGACAAGCCTTGACCATCTGCGACCTCGTCCAGGTCCGCCAGGAAGGCCTCCCGGTCCATCCAGGTCCCGTCAGACAGCCGTCCTTTCAAGGCTGTCCTGATGGCGTCCTGTTCGGCATCCTCAAGATTGCTGAAGGCTCTCTGCTCGTTCAGGGCCTCGAGCTTTTCTTCCGTCACCTCAAAGCGCAGCCGCAGGGGGCGTTCGACGCGCACTTCGCGATAGCCAAATTCGGTCGTTGCAAAGACCTTGGAGACGTCAGGGTCTGCATGCTCGAAGCCTGCATAGATCTGCGAGATCTCATTGCGTGCGGCCTCAGGGATCTCCCGGCGTTTCGAGCCAAGGGACTTGCGCATGGACGACCAGAAGCGCTCCCCGCTCGCGTCGATCAACTGGACCTTGCCCCGGCGCGCTGTCTCCTTCCGATTGGTGAGGATCCACACATAGGTCTGAATGCCCGTATTGTAGAAGAGGTCTGTTGGCAGGGCGATGATCGCCTCGACCCAGTCATTCTCCAGCATCCAGCGGCGGATCTCACTCTCGCCCGACCCTGCACCGCCGGTGAACAGGGGCGAGCCATTCATGACGATGCCGATGCGCGAGCCTGCCGAGTCGTTGCGCATCTTCGAGATCATGTGCTGCAGGAAGAGAAGCTGTCCGTCTGACACGCGCGGCAAGCCAGCACCGAAACGACCATCGGCCCCAAGCTCACTCGCTTCCTCGACGATCGGATCCTTGTACTTCTTCCAGTCAACGCCGTAGGGCGGATTGCTGAGCATGTAGTGGAAGCGCTTGCCCTTGTGGGCGTCTTCGGTGAGCGTGTTTCCAAAGGCAATCTGCTCGGGGTCATGAGCTGTGACCAGCATGTCTGACTTGCACACTGCGAATGATTGCGGGTTGAGCTCCTGTCCGTAAAGCTCGACGCGAATGTCGCTGTTGAGATTGGTCAGTGCTTCCTCAGCTAGCGCCAGCATGCCGCCTGTCCCTGCAGCCGGATCATAGACTTGGCGAATGATGCCGCGACCAACCAGGCTGTCCGCATCGTGTGCGACCAGAAGGTCGACGATCAAGCGGATGACTTCGCGCGGTGTGAAGTGTTCCCCAGCTGTCTCGTTCGAGATTTCCGAGAAGCGGCGTATGAGCTCCTCGAAGAGATAGCCCATCTCAACATTGCTGACTTCGCTCTTGTGAAGATCAATCTGAACGAAGCGCTCAAAGACAGGCCAGAGGATTTTGCCATCACGCAGGCGCTTCAAATGGTCTATGAAGAGGAACTTCTCAATGAAGATGTCCCGGACGTTCGAGGAGAAGCTCGTGATGTACTTTACGATGTTGTCGTATAGCTGTCCCGGCTCCTGGTTACGCATGTTATCGAGCGTCAGCGCTGAAAGGTTGTAGACCTTGATGCCATCGCCCACGGCATCGAAGAGCATCATGTCCCGCGTAAGGTCATCGACGCCGTCCGGAAGCGCATCGTTGGCTTCGAGGACATTGGCTTTGGAGGCCTCCAGGATGCAGTCGAGACGCCGCAGCACGATGAAGGGCAGGATGACGTTACCATACTCGGACTGCTTGAAGTCACCCCTGAGGATCTCGGCGATTGACCAGGCGAAGGACGACAGTGACTTGACGTTCTCAGACGCTTGCATGACCGGCTTGCCCCTCCGAAGCAATTACAGGTTCAAGGGATGCAGGAGTTGCCGCTCTGATACAAGTCTTGTCCTGCGCATCCGTGCTCGCGGCAGTCGAGCGCAAAGGAGCTCTTACAAGGCGGTTAAGCCTGTCGCTTCTCACCAAGTGCTACAGCATCTCTGTTAGCACTCTTAACTCGTCATCAGTATGACTTCTGCGGGCGCTGACAGTGTGTCGTGTGAGTGCAGCGCTCAGGCGTTGCCAGGCATCCTTGTTTGCGATCTCGCCACCATCGCTCTTACGCCATCCATTGGCCTGCCAAGCAGCCAGATATGTGTTGATGCCGTCAGTCAAATAGTTGTCATTGCAGACAAGCTCCAGTTGAGCGCCTTCGGAGATCTCTTCGAGCATCTCCGTGACCGCCTTTAGATAGGCTTGCGGCTGCGTGAGGCCAAACTCTTTGCGAGATTTGCGCCTTGGTGATTTACCAACCGGAACGACCTGAATTGCCCATTCCGCCATACCTTGGCGACCTTTTGATTTTACAAACACTTTTGCTTTCCGCGCTGAGCTATCACTCATTTTGTTTGGGCTCCTTACTTCTTCCAGGTTTGTCGAATTCTCGAACGACGCCAGCGCTACGGCACACGCAATTCGTCGGGCCTGTAATTACGGTCATCGACTAAGCCAAGCATCGGAAGTGCTTCTTCCAGCGCCGTCTTCAGACGCTCCAGCGAGGGCTTCC
>NZ_JBARZC010000008.1:0-11815 GCF_049649345.1 Henriciella sp.
CAAGCGAGGCGATGCCTTCGCCGACGACTGAATGACAGCCTGTGCAGGATAGGGCGAGGGCCGCGGCCTGGCTGAGGTCAACCGGAGCGGCGGCGTCGCTATCGCCGGTCTCATCAGGGGCGCCGACTGGTGAGCAGGCGCAGAGAAGTAGGCCGGCAGCGAGGCCGGCAACAGCCTGCCGCGCCGCCCGCATCATCATGCATCCCTCAGCGACTGATCCTTCACCGGCATCTGACGGATGCGCTTGCCGGTTGCCGCGTAGATTGCGTTAAGGACGGCAGGCGCTGCCACGGCGATGGTCGGCTCGCCAACCCCGCCCCAGAAGCCGCCAGACGGCATGACGATCGTCTCGACCTCCGGCATCTGGGCGATGCGCATGGAGTCGTACGTGTCAAAATTGCGCTGCTGGGTCTCGCCATTCTCGAAGGTGATTTCCTGGTACAGCGCGCCTGAAAGGCCATAGACGAAGGAGCCTGCAATCTGCGCGTCGATCTGCTGCGGGTTGACCGCAAAGCCGGGGTCTGTTGCCGCGACGATGCGGTGGATCTTGAGGTCGCCTTCATCGCTGACGGTGACTTCCGCACAGGCGGCTGTGTAGCTGCCAAAGGAATAGAAGGCGCAAAGCCCGCGCGATTTGCCATCCTCATTGCCCCAGCCGGACTTGTCGGCCACGGCCTGCAGCACAGCCGCTATTTCGGGGCTGTCGCCCATATAGTCGAGACGAAACTCCAGCGGATCCCGGCCCGCCGCATGAGCGAGCTCGTCCATGAAGCATTCAAGATAGATGGCGTTCGGGTTGGCATTCACCCCGCGCCAGAAGCCGGGCCGCACGGGCGGGTTGCGCATGGCGTGGTCGAATTTGAGCGCCGGGAAAGTGTATTTCAGCGTCTGGTCTTCGGCACGTTCGTCGACGCCCGAGGGCAGAAGGCCCTGAAAGGCGAACATGTCCGCGCCGTCTGACAGCGCCTGCGGCATCAGGCCTGCGAGAATGGACTGTCCGGATATGCGGATCTTGATGCCGGTGAGGTTTCCATCCGCATCGAGCGCGCCCTCGCAGCGCGCCTTGGTGATCGGATGGTGGAAGCCGTGCTGCATGTCTTCTTCGCGCGACCAGCTAAGCTTGACGGGCGTGCCCGGCATTTCCTTGGCAATCTGGACCACCTGGCTGACATAATCGCTCATGCCGCGCCGGCCGAACCCGCCACCGAGAAGCTGTTTGTAGACATCGCACTGTTCGATCGGCAGGCCTGCAGCTTCCGCAGTGGCCGCAAGCGCAGCCTCGCCGTTCTGCGTCGGGCACCAGACTTCGCATTTGTCCTCGGTCCAGACCGCCGTCGCCGTCATCGGCTCCATACAGGCATGGTTCTGAAGCGGCACGCCATATTGCGCCTCGACGATTTGGGCGGCATTCTCGAAGGCGGCATCGACGTCGCCTTTCTGGTTGCCGACATAGGCCTCGTCTGCGGTCAGGCCTTCCTCGAGGTCGGCTTCGAAGGCGGCGCTTGAAAAGTCAGAGCCCTCGCCCGGCGTCCACTCGATCGGAAGCGCATCGAGCGCTGTCTTGGCCTGCCACCAATAGTCAGCGACCACAGCAACGCCCGGAAACTGGCCATCGACCTGGATCACCTTCTTCACGCCCGGCATCGATGTCACGGCATCGGCATCGAAGGAGGCGAGTGTGCCGCCGCGCATCGGCGCCTGCTTGATGGCGGCGTTCACCATGCCGTCCATCTTGAGGTCCGACCCGTAGAGCTGCTTGCCGGTGACCTTGTCGGCTGTGTCGAGCCGCATCTTCGGCTGGCCGGCAATCGTCCATTCGGACGGGTCCTTCAGCGGGATGTCTGCAGGCGGGGTAATATTGGCTGCGTCGTCGGCGACCGCGCCATAGGTCAGCGTGTCGCCAGACGGCCCATGCGAAATGACGCCCTTTTCGACGCTGCACTCGCTGACAGGGACGCCCCAGCGCGAAGCCGCTGCCTGAACGAGCATCATGCGCGCCGCTGCGCCGCCTTCGCGGACATATTGCTGGCTGTTGCGGATGCCGCGCGAGCCGCCTGTTGCAAAATCCTTCCAGACCCGGTCGCGCGCGAGGTTTTCGCCGGGGGTCGGGTATTCTGTGGTGACCTTGTCCCAGTCGCATTCGAGTTCTTCAGCGACCAGCTGGGCGAGGCCTGTCAGCGTGCCCTGGCCCATTTCAGACCGGGCAATCCGGATCGTGACCGTGTCGTCCGTATCGATGTGGACCCACGCATTCACCTCTGGTGGCGGCTCTGCATTCGCGTCGACGAGGTCGTCCAGCACCTCTGCCGTTTCACCGGCCGGGGGCGCGCAGGAGGCGAGAATGCCGATGGTCAGGCCTGTCGCCCCGGTGCCGATGATGAAATTGCGGCGGGAAAGTTTGATCGTGTCAGCCATGGTCTTTCCCCTCAAGCTTTCTTCGTCTTGGCAAGGTGGATGCCCTTGCGCACGCGGGCGAACGTGCCGCACCGGCAGATATTGGTGATCTGCTGGTCGATATCCTCGTCGCTCGCATCCGGCGTCGAGTTCAGCATGCCGGCGACCGACATGATCATGCCGGGCTGGCAGTAGCCGCACTGGGGAATGTCGAGCTCGACCCAGGCCTGCTGGACCGGGTGGCTGCCATCTTCCGAGAGGCCTTCAATCGTCGTGATCTCTTCTTCGCCTGACAGCGCGCCGACGGGATAGGTGCACGAGCGGACCGGCTGGCCGTCGACATGGACGGTACAGGCTCCGCACTGGGCCACCCCGCAGCCATATTTGGTGCCGGTCAGCCCCAGATGTTCACGCAATACCCAGAGGAGCGGCGTCGTCTCGTCCGCGTCCACTGTTACCGTTTTTCCGTTGACCTTGATATCTGCCATGGGGACGATCCTCCTCCTGCCATGTTCCAGCGCTCCGTTTCATCCCGCTCTTGCGCGCAACGAAGCCTGCCCTTCGGAGTTAACTCTAGTGTGCTGCAACAGGGCTGACCAGACATTCGGGAAAATTCTCTTGAGACGCGAAATGAAAACCGCCGCCGGAAATCAGGCGGCTGGCTCGCGACCAGATGGAAATGGCCGAGAGCAGGCCGGAACGCTCCGCCTGGTGGCGTTCCTGCCGGCTGTTGCATTCACGGGCGCTTTGATGGCGACGCCCTGTTTACAGCTGCGCGGTTTGACTCCGCCCCTCAGGTGTCTAGGTTCAGCCTCAATATGACCGTGCCGCCGAGCTGTGTTTTCCAAAAAACGACCCGGGCAAGTCATCGCCTGCAGATCGCCAGTCCCCTAAGACTGTTCTGACTGTAGCCGCGAGGCATCCCGGCTGAGTCCGGCGCACACCCAAATCACTTAATCGAATGACCCCCCTGGAGGTTCAATGACAGACTACAATCCCGACAAAGGCTATATCGCGCTTCTTGGCTGGAGCCTTAACGCCATCGACGCAATGGAGAAATTCGACAGGCGTTACATCGTCGTCGCGCCGAGCTGGGCGAAGGAATATGCCGACAAGAACGATATCCCCTTCATGTCGTGGAATTTCGAGCGGCTGAACGAGAACTCCTTCGAGATCGCGCAGCTGCTGAAAGAGGAAGGCGTCGATGTCGCCGTGCCGCTGTATGAGGAGACGGTCGAATGGGCCGGCGCCGTCAATGCGGTCCTGCTCGACAATCCGCGCCTTCTCGGACAGTCAATGCTGTTCCGCGACAAGTCGCTGATGAAGCGCCGCGCCCAGCTTGGCGGCATCCGTGTCGGCATCTTCGAGGAAGCCCATGACCGGGGCGATGTCGAACGCTTCCTGAAGCGCGTGAACCAGACGCTGCTGAAGCAGGAAGGCGACGAGAACGACCCGATCCACATCAAGGCCTTTGATCTGGCCGGTTGTATGGGCCACCGCGTGGTGCGCAATGTCGAGGATGTCAGCGAGATCCCGGACAGCGATTTTCCGGTTCTGATGGAAAGCCATCTGGACGGCTGGGAATATGCCGCCGAAGCGTGGATCCATGATGGCAAGATCCGCTTCCTGAATATCTCCGAATATGTCCGTCTCGGCTATTCGGTCTTCGTCCCGGCAAGCCCCGAACTGGAGGCGATGCGCGAGAAAGTGAAGGCGGAGATCGAGAAACTCATCAAGACGTTCGACATCAAGTTCGGCTTCATCCACCCGGAATATTTCATCGGGCCGGACGATGTCATGTATTTCGGCGAGGTCGCTTACCGTCCGCCAGGCTTCAAGGTGTTCGAGCTGCTGGAGCGCGTCTACGGCTTCAACGCCTATCAGGGCATGGTCATGATGTTCGATCCGAAGACGACCGAAGAAGAGATCGAAGCCTTCTTCCCGACCCCGGTCGAGGATGCGAATGGCTATGCTGGCTGCTTCGGCGTCTATCCGCGTAACCGCGTGGTCTCGCGGCTGGAGATCCCGAAAGAGACGGAAAATCATCCTTACTTCGACTGGCATGAGCTTGGCGAGCCGATGGAGACCAAGGTGTCGAAACGCTCGGCCTTTGGAACCCATTGGGGCCTTGTCTATTTCCACGGCGAGGACGGGATCACCATGCGCGACCTGTTGAAAGAACAGGAAGAGCTCGATTTTTACGTCTAGCCGCTTTGCCCGTGTGGTCAGTTCGGCCCGGCTTGGCTAGCATTTGAGACGAGTGGAATCACGAAAGAGGCGTTTGCCGTGAGCCAGACGACTGCCTTCCAGGCTGAACAGAGCCCAGACCCGGCCATGCTGAAACGGCTGGATGGCGCGATTGTGCGGCTCGCCAATACGAGTGAGAAGCTCAAGGTGAGAGCCCAGGGCCCGCTGATCGAACAGGCCGAGCGGGTCCTGCTTCAGCCGGGCGGGATCGAGGCCTGTCTCGCGCGTATCGAGGCGATCGACAAGGCCGGCGTTTTCGTCGGCACGGACTGGGACAATCCCGGCCAGCTGCAACCCGTTCTGGTGCGTCACACGCTGGAATCAGCGAATGCTGGCGCGCTTGTCCTGGAAACGCTGAGCGAACTTCGCTTTCTTGCGATTGCGAGCGGCAAGTACGTCCATCCGGACATTTCCGCCGATGACGCCTACAGCTTTCTGGCGCAGGTGCTTGGCAATAATCTCGAGCGCCTGTTCCGCGCCGATACAGAAGTCGCCCGGCGTCTCAATCCGGCCTGGGCCTCGGCCATTGCCAGGCTGTTTGACCGGATCGTCGAGGAGATCGGCTATGGCCGTATCTTCGACGCGGTCATTGCAGAGATCTGGCGTATTCTTGACCAGAGGCCGATCCAGACAGACCGGATCAAGGCCATGGTCGCGCAGCTCTCGGTCTGGTCGGGGGAAGGCTCAAGCGAGACATCTTCGTCCGGCTGGGGCGCAGACCGGTTGATCAGCGCGCTTTTCGGGCCGACCAATGTCTGCCGCGAGGATCCTGGCATTGAGGCTTATGCAGACAGTCTGAGGACACTCGACGACAAGACGCTCGCCCAGGAGGCTGCAGGCATGGCCCGGGCGATGTATGATACCGGCCTTGTCTCCGCCTATCATGCCAGCCTGATCAACTATCTCATGGAGGCCCATCGCGATCTGCTTCCAGATTGTCTTGGACTGTCATCGACGGGGCGCGAAAGCTATGTCTCCAATACTCGGCTGGTCCATGCGCTGATTGAGCGTGCCATCCATGCCGAAACGGCGCAGGCGATATACGGGCTCTCCCAACTCCTCGAGCGCGGTATTCTTCATCTGCCGACGGTCGCGCCCGCTCTCTGGCGCCAGCTCCACCTGAAACTCGCCCTGGCGCCGCGCCAGCAGCTCCTGGCGAATTTCGGGCCGCGTCCGGCCCCTGAAGACCGGTTGCTTGCCGGTGTCATCAGCGTGCTCGGCCAGCCCCTCGGCGTCGGACAGGGCAACAATCCGACCTGCCAGGCTGCCCGCGCGATCGCCATGTGGTCGCAGGTCAGCCCCGATGTCCTGTTGCACCTGACCGCGCACGCCGCGCGCGACGATGAAATCCAGATCCAGTTCGAGGGGCAGACGATCTCTTCGAGTGGCCTGACCGCAGGTCTCGTTCAGGGCGGTCTGGTCGATGTTGATCCGGTCTCGGCTGTGCTCGTCCCGCATCTCGACAGGGTCTATATGGAGATGGGCCGGTACTGCGCCGGGCGCGCCGGCGACCCGCACCAGTGGATCAATCCGGAGATGCATGGCTGGTGGGTCGGGCGCGAGTTCCATATCGCCGTCGACGTGCCGACCGGCAAGCTGGTCGATCCGGACGGGTTCATCCGCCGTTTCTACAGCGCTTTCCACCCCGGCTATAATGGCGATCAGCCGCTGATCCATCCAAGCCCTGCCGGTCTTGCCGTGACAGACAGCTCAGCCCGTTTTGTCGGCTGGCATGCCATCGCCATCATGCGCGTCGCCGAGGACCCGTCGGGCGAGATGCGCGTCTATTTCTTCAATCCCAATAATGATAGCGGCCAGGACTGGGGCAATGGGATTGTGGTGTCGACAAGCGGGTATGGCGAGTTTCATGGCGAGTCCTCGGTCCCCATCGGCGATTTTGCCTCCCGGCTCTATATCTTCCACGCAGATCCCCTTGGGCGGGACGCGTACGACACCGTGCCGCAAGACGAAGTCGATGCGATCAAGACCCAGATTATGGAAAGCTGGGGCAGCGACCGGGTTTGATCAGGGCCGGGCTTGCTCCGGCATGCAGACAATTTCGGTAGCGCATATCTCCCCAAATCTGGGGAAATCAGCGAGTCATTTCAGTCTTTTAGACTCTCGGCCATTGACTCTTTTGCGTGAGAACAAATAATGAACAAATGGCCTTGCAGACAGTCTCATCCGCCTCGGTTTTCAGGTTCGGCAGCGCGCCCGAAAGGCGCCCGGCCTCGTTTCCGCTCGGGCTCGGCGCAAGCGGTGTGCATGAGGTGTGTGAGGCCGACTTTGGCGGGTTTGCCGCACTGACAGGCTTTGCGCTTGCCGCCGCAAGGCCTGGGCGGGGCGCTGTCATCTGGATCAGGGCGCGCACGCTCGGCCTCAATCATGGCGGCCTGCTCGAAACCGGCCTGGAACGGCTTTGCGGCAAGCAGAAACACTTCCTCCATGTCGAGACGCGACGGCCACCAGATGCGCTCTGGGCAACCGAGGAAGCGGTCTGTTCGCGCGCGGCCAGCCTTGTTGTCTGCGAGCTCACGGACATGGATTTTACCGCGAGCCGGCGCCTGACACTGGCGTCCGGCCGGGCCGGCACACCGGTCATCCTGCTCATGCCGCACACAAGAGAAGGGGCGAGCGCCTCTGCCGCGCGCTGGCGGGTTTCGCCCTCACCCTCTTCTCCCAACCGCTATGACGCTCGCGCACCGGGCGCGCCGCGCTGGCAGGCCGTGCTCGAACGCTCGCGCCAGGCGCCGCACATGGCGGGCAAGAGTTTTCAGCTGGAACTTGATGATGAAACGCTATCTCTCCCTGTGGTTTCCGGACTGGCCCCTCACACGGCTGCGCCGCGCGCGCTTCCGCCGCAAGACAGACCGGAAATCGGAACCGCTTTCAGGAAAACAGGCTGAGGCGCCCCCTGCCTTTATCCTCACCGAAAGCGGCCCCTCCGGCCTCCTCGTAGCGGCGGCCAATGAGACCGCCATCTCGCTCGGCGTGCGCGCGGGCCTCGGCTTTACCGATGCAAAGGCGCGCGCTCCGCATCTCATCTCGGAAGACATCGACCGCAAGGCTGACCGGGAGGCGCTCGACCGTCTCGCCCACTGGATGATCCGCTTTACCCCGCTCGTCGCGCTCGACGGCGAAGATGCGCTGCTGCTTGAGACGACAGGCTGCGACCATCTGCATGGCGGCGAGCGAGAGATGCTGGACGCGATCAGCGCGCTTCTCGATGAGAACAGGATTGCCCATCAGGCCGGCCTGGCCAGCACACCGGGCGCCGCGATCGCGCTTGCCCGCGCCGTGCCTGGCACCATTCTGGAAGACGGCGAGGAAGAGGCCGGCCTTGCAGACCTGCCTGTCTCTGCGCTGAGGCTGTCGGCGCAGGCGGTGCTGTTGCTCAAACGCTTCGGCCTCACACGCATTGGCCAGCTTTACGGCATAGACCGCAAGGCGCTCGCCCGCCGTTTCCAGTCGCGCGCCGAGGCTGACAGGACGCTGCTGCGCCTCGATCAAGCGCTGGGCCTGCGCCATGAGCCGGTTGATCCTTTACGGCCCGTGCCGGCAAAGACGGCGCGCTTCAAGTGCCCCGAGCCGATCTGCACGCGTGAGGCGATCCGCTTCGGCCTTGAAAAGCTGACAGCCGAGCTTTGCGAGGACCTCACCGCCTTCGGCCAGGGCGCGCGAGGCTTTGCACTGCACGCCTTCCGCGCCGACGGGACGCAGGACATGGTCGAGGCCCGCATGGCCCGTCCGGTGCGCACCCCGCGCCACATATTGCGGCTCTTCGATGAGCAGATCGACCGGATCGATCCGGGGTTCGGGATCGACCTTCTCCTGCTCGAAGCCTATCGCACAGGTCCGATGGAGATGAGCGCGGCGGCGCTGTCTGGCGATCTGGCCGCAAGCGATCATGATGATGTCGCGCTCTCGGCGCTGGCTGACCGTATCACCGCCAAACTTGGCGCAGGCTCTGTCCGCACCATCCAGCGCCATGAAAGCCATATTCCCGAACGGGCCGAGCGCTCTGCCAGCTTCGAAGGCGACATGCCTGCGCCGGGGCCGCGCTCCCCCCAGGCCGGCCCGCGCCCGGTTCGCATCTTCGCTCATCCTGAACGCGTGAAAGTACTGGCTGAAGTCCCCGATGGCCCGCCGCTCCAGTTCATCTGGCGCAAGGTGACCCGCCGGGTCTCGCGCGCCGACGGGCCGGAACGGATCAGCCCGGAATGGTGGACGCATACTGCCCCGCCGCCGCCTGCCACCAGCCCTGAAGGGGCGGCGCGCAAATGGCTCAATCCGAAGCTCGACAAGCGCGCCGATCATGATCTCATTGCCGAGGCCCGCCGCGCCATCGAAGCGGGCGAAGCCGGCGAACCGGTCAAACTCCTCCCCCGCGCGCGGGACTATTACCGTGTCGAGGATGAGGCGGGCCAGCGCTACTGGCTGTTCCGCGACGGGCTTTATGATGATGGCCGCGGCACGGCGCCTGACTGGTATGTGCATGGGCTTTTCGCATGAGCGATTACGCCGAACTTGCCGTCACCACGAATTTCTCTTTCCTGCGCGGCGCGAGCCATGCCGAAGAGCTTGTGGTCCAGGCCGCCCACCTTGGCCTGTCCGCGATTGGTGTGGCCGACCGTAATACGCTGGCAGGCGTGGTGCGCGCGCATATCGCGGCGAAGGAGCATGTGCTGCGCCTGCTCGTCGGGGCACGGCTGGTCACGACCGATGGGTTCGAGCTCATCACCTATCCGCAGGACCGCGCCGCCTATGGCCGGCTTTCAAGCCTGCTGTCTGATGGAAAGCTCAGGGCCGAAAAGGGCGAGTGCCATATCACGCTCGATGACATCATCGCGCATGCGGAAGGGCAGATCTTCATCGCCATGCCGCCCGTCCGGCCGGACGAGGGGTTCAGGGCGCGGCTCGAACAGCTGAAACAGCTCTGGGGTAACCGGCTATATCTTGCCGCGCGCCATGGTTTTGAAGGCACCAACCGGGAAAGGATTGCCCGGCTGGTTGATCTTGGCATCCGCGCTGGCGGGGTGCCCGTCGTGGCGGTGAATGATGTGCTCTATCATGCGCCAGAGCGCCGCCCGCTTCAGGATGTCGTCACCTGCATTCGCGAGCATTGCACAATCAGCGAGGCGGGCTTCCGCCTCGAAGCGAATGGCGAACGCCACCTCAAGCCGCCCGAAGAAATGGCGCGCCTGTTCAGGGGCTTTGAGCCGGCCCTTCGCCGTACGCTCGACATCATGGAGCGCTGCAGCTTCTCTCTGGATGAGCTTGCCTATGAATATCCGGACGAGCCTGTGCCGCCCGGAAAGACGCCGCAGCAGCATATCGAGGCGCTTGCCTGGGCGGGCGCAGACTGGCGCTATCCAGACGGCGTTCCGGACAAGGTGCGCAAGGCCATCACCAAGGAGCTCACCCTGATCGGCGAGCTCAATTACGCGCCTTACTTCATCACCGTGCATGACATTGTCGACTGGGCCCGGCGCCAGGATATTCTCTGCCAGGGGCGCGGCTCTGCGGCCAATTCGGCGGTCTGTTACTGCCTCGGCATTACAAGCGTCGACCCGACGATCACAGACCTTCTCTTCGAGCGCTTCCTGTCAAAGGAGCGCAAGGAGCCGCCAGATATCGATGTCGATTTCGAACATGAGCGGCGCGAGGAAGTCATCCAGTATGTTTACCGTCGCTATGGCCGCCACAAGGCCGCGCTGACCGCCACTGTCATCTCCTACCGCCCGCGCTCAGCCGTGCGCGAAGTGTGCAAGGCGCTGGGCCTGTCTGAAGATATTGCCGCCGCGCTGGCCGGCACGGTCTGGGGCAGTTTCGGTTCCGACATCGATGCCCGCCAGATCAGCCAGGCCGGCCTCGACCCGGCCAATCCCACTGTGCGCCGCGCCATCATCCTGACCCGCCAGCTGATCGGCTGTCCGCGCCATCTCTCCCAGCATGTCGGCGGCTTCGTGCTGACGCGCGGGCCCCTGACAGAGACCGTGCCGATCGGCAATGCCGCCATGGACGAACGCACCTTCATCGAATGGGACAAGGATGACATTGCCGCGCTGGGCATCATGAAAGTGGATGTGCTGGCGCTCGGCATGCTGACCTGCATCCGCAAGGCCTTTGACCTCCTGAAGCTCCACAAGGGGCTCGACTATGATCTAGCCACCGTCCCGGCCGAGGATGAGGCGACTTATGACATGTTGTGCAAAGGTGACAGCCTTGGCGTCTTCCAGGTCGAGAGCCGGGCGCAGATGAACATGCTGCCGCGGCTACGCCCGCGCGTCTTCTATGATCTGGTCATCGAGGTCGCGATCGTCCGCCCTGGCCCGATCCAGGGCGATATGGTCCATCCCTATCTCCGGCGCCGCAAGGGCATCGAGAAAGTGACTTATCCCTCGCCTGCACCTGAATATGGCCCGGCCGATGAGTTGGAAATCATCCTGAAACGGACCAATGGCGTCCCGCTCTTCCAGGAACAGGCGATGCAGATCGCCATGGATGCGGCTTGTTTTACCCCGGATGAGGCGAATGGCCTGCGCCGCGCCATGGCGACGTTCAGGAAAGTCGGGACGATCCATAATTATCAGGAGATGATGGTCGAGCGCATGGTCGCACGCGGCTATGAACGCGCCTTTGCCCAGCGCTGTTTCGACCAGGTGAAGGGCTTTGGCGAATATGGCTTTCCCGAAAGCCATGCGGCGTCATTCGCGCTGCTCGTCTATGTCTCTTCCTGGCTGAAATGCCACCATCCGGATGTCTTCTGCGCCGCGCTCCTGAACAGCCAGCCCATGGGATTCTATGCTCCGGCGCAGATTGTCCGCGACGCGATCGAACATGGCGTCGAGATCCGCCCCGTCGATGTGAACCTGTCGGACTGGGATAATATATTGGAGCCCTCGGGGCTTTGTGCTCGGGGCTGTTCACCGCCTGAAGGCGGCGGCCCCTGCGCCTGCGCGCTTGCTTGTGAGGGGGATGATCTCGGCAGTAGCAGTGCGGCCGCTTTTCCTCCCCCGCTCCTCTCTGTCCGTCTTGGCTTCCGCCAGGTGGATGGGCTGCGCGAGGATGAGATGGAGGCGCTGATGCAGGCGCGCTGCGGCGGCTTTGACCAGGCCGAAGACATTCGCCGCCGCGCCGGGATTACGCGCCGCGCCATGGAGCAGCTTGCCGC
>NZ_JBARZC010000009.1:0-1560 GCF_049649345.1 Henriciella sp.
CTCCCGTGTCAGTGTTTAGGCGAGGTCTGCACTATAAAACGCAGAGTCGCTGAGAGGTGTTCCAGCCGGTCCAGCCTTAGCGGGGCCGGAATTCAGCGCCTTCCGCCAGCACGCCCTTGCCAGGCACGAAATTCACCTCGCCGCGCATCCCGTCCGGGTCTTCGAAGAGGACGGAATAATAGCCAGGCGCCCAAGGCCCTTCCTCGGGCGCATGTACGATGGTGCCGCCGATCGCTTTCACGAGCTCATGCATCTCATCAACCGTTTCGCGGGTTTTCGCCCGGAAGCAATAATGATGCAGGCCGACGCGCCACTGATTGGCCCGCTCGCCCCTGAACTCATCGTGGGGCTTTCGAACCCCGAAAGCCGTGCGCGCGCCGACGCAATAGAAGATCTCGTCCGTGTCCGACACGATGGTCAGCCCCATGGCCGGCAGGAGTTTGCGATAGAAGGCGGCTGTTTTCTCGAAATCCCCCGCCGTTACAATGACATGCGCCATGCCGCTAATGTCCATCATCGAGCTCCCTGTCTCTCGCCTTGCGATAAGACGAAAATTGACGCGGGGACCGTCAAGCCGGTACTGATCAGGAGCAGCCGGATGGCCAGGGAGGGCTTGAGCGGTGAGACTGAAACAGGCGCTGAACATCGACGATCTCCGCCGCATGGCCAAAGCGCGCCTGCCGCGAATGGTATTCGACTATATCGATGGCGGCGCCGATGATGAGGTAACGCTGAAACATTCGGTCAGCCGCTATGATGACTATCAGCTCACCTGGCGGGCCCTGCGCGATGTGACGAAGATCGACACCTCGACGACCATCATGCGCCAGGCGACGAAATTTCCGTTCTTCATCTCGCCCACGGCAACGACCCGCCTGTTCCACCCGGCTGAAGGCGAGCTGGCTCTGGCGCGGGCCGCAGAGGCGCGCGGTGTCATCTATGCATGCTCGACGCTTGCCTCGCAGACCGTTGAAGACATTGCGCAGGCGACCTCAGGACCGAAATGGGTGCAGCTCTATGTCTGGAAGGACAAGAAGATCGTCAGAGACTTTCTGGCGCGCGCCAAGGATGCGGGGTTTGCCGGCTGCATCCTGACCGTCGACCTGCCTGTGCCCGGCAATCGCGAGCGCGACCCGCGAAACAGCTTTTCCATCCCGCCAAAGCCCAATTTGTCGCTTGCCCGCCAGCTGATATCCAAGCCGCGCTGGGCATGGGACATGGTGCGCAGCCCGGCGATCACGCCTGCCAATTTCAGCCACCTTGAAGGCCAGAGCGACCAGGGCGGGCTGATCGGTTTCGTCAATGCGCAATTCTCGCGCGCGGTCACCTGGGCAGATGTCGAATGGATGCGCGAATTCTGGGGGCCGGGCTTTGCGATCAAGGGAATATCCCGCGCCGAGGACGCCAAACGCGCGGTCGAGCTCGGCGCTGATGCGGTCTGGATTTCCAATCATGGCGGGCGCCAGCTCGACACATCCGTGCCGACCATCGACCTCTTGCCGGAGATCGTCGACGCGGTGCGCGGGCGCGCCGACATCATCGCCGATGGCGGGGTACGCC
>NZ_JBARZC010000010.1:0-19651 GCF_049649345.1 Henriciella sp.
GTCTGCGCATGGCGTCGAACTGATCTCGACCGGCGGCACGGCCAGAGCCATCAAGGAGGCCGGTCTCGATGTAAAGGATGTTGCGGACCTGACAGGCTTTCCGGAAATGATGGATGGCCGCGTCAAGACACTTCATCCTGCGGTCCATGGCGGTCTTCTCTTCCGCCGCGATCTTTCAAGCCATGTCGCCGACGCCAAGCGCCATGACATCGAGCCAATCGACCTTGTTTACATCAATCTCTACCCGTTCGAGGCGACTGTGGCCTCGGGCGCGGATTTCGATACCTGTATCGAGAATATCGATATTGGCGGGCCGGCCATGCTCAGGGCGGCTGCGAAGAATGGCGATGCGGTTGCTGTCTGCACTGACCAGGATGATATCGCTGCGATCCTGGGCGAGATGGACAATGAGAAAGGCGAGATTCCACAGAGTCTGAGCCGCAAGCTCGCGGCAAAGACCTATGCGCGCACCGCTGCCTACGATGCAGCGATTTCCGGCTGGTATGCGGCGCAGCTTGAAGAGACCGCGCCGGACTGGATCGGCTTTGGGGGCGAGCTCGCGCAAAGCCTTCGCTATGGCGAAAATCCGCACCAGTCGGCCGCGTTCTACCAGACTGGTGAGAAACGCCCCGGCGTTGCCAATGCGCGCCAGGTTCAGGGCAAGGAGCTCTCCTACAACAATATCAACGACACCGATGCGGCCTTTGAGCTGATCGGCGAACTTGGCGACGAGAAGCCGGCCGTGGCGATCATCAAGCACGCCAATCCGTGCGGCGTGGCTGTCGGGGAGTCCGCGATTGAGGCGTACCGCACCGCGCTGGCCTGCGATTCGACCTCGGCTTTTGGCGGCATTGTCGCGCTGAACCGGATGCTCGATGAGGAAACGGCCGAGGAGATCACCAAGATCTTCACCGAGGTCGTCATCGCCCCTGGCGCCGAGCAGGGGGCGCTGTCTGTGTTCGCCAAGAAGAAAAACCTCCGCCTGTTGCTCACCAATGGCATTCCGGACCCGGCCGCGAAGGGGCGTGTCGTGAAATCGGTGGCCGGCGGGCTGCTCGTGCAGGACCGCGATTCCGGCCGCATCGCCAAGCAGGACCTTCGTGTCGCCACCAAAAAAGCGCCGAGCGAAGCCGAGCTGGAAGACCTCATCTTTGCCTGGCGGGTCGCAAAACATGTGAAATCCAACACGATTGTCTACGCCAAGGATGGCGCGACGGTCGGGATCGGCGCTGGCCAGATGAGCCGGATCGATTCAGCGCGGATCGCCGCGCGAAAGGCCGAAGATGCGGCAGAGGTCGCAGGCTGGGACGAGCCGAAGACCAAGGGCTGCGTGGCGGCGTCTGATGCGTTCTTCCCCTTCCCCGATGGCTTGCTTCAGGCAGCGTCTGCAGGCGCAACGGCGGTCATCCAGCCCGGCGGCTCGATCCGCGATGACGAGGTGATCAAGGCCGCCGACGAGGCCGGGATCGCCATGGTCTTTACGGGGATGCGCCATTTCAGGCATTAGAGAGCGATGAGCGGTGAACCTTCCCCCTTCGACGACCTGATGCAGCATTGGCTGACAGTGCGGGTCTATTACGAAGACACTGATTTCACCGGCATGGTCTATCACGCCAATTATCTGCGCTTCTTCGAGCGCGGACGGTCTGAATTCCTGCGCGATGCAGGGGTCTCTCATCAGTCGCTGTTGGCGCGCCCTGATCCGGCCGCCTTTACGCTGACCAATGTCGATGTGAACTATCGCAAGGCCGCGCGCATCGATGATGAATTGCTGATTCGCTCGCGCTATACCGGAACGGTCGGGGCAAAGGTGATTTTCGAGCAAGCGGCCCTCCGCCGAGAAGAGATCATCGCAGAGGCCCATATCACAGCTGTGATGATCCATGTCGACGGGCGCCCGCGCCGGCCCATTCCCGAAGTTGTCGAACAGCTCGAACCTTACGTGTTTGCTGGCTGAAACGGCTCCATTCACTGACAAATCGTTAACCAGATCGGATCAATGCTGCACCCTCTGCCATGAATAGCGGTGGCGTCAAGTTTCCGCCTGATTTCCATTGGATATGGGTGGGGCTTGCCAATCATGGCTCCGTTCGGCTGCGCCACGCGTCGCGGCAGATACAGAAAAGACGAGGATTTACATGGAAAGCGAAGCTCTCGCCCAAGCCCCTGCGGAAGCCGGCTTCTCACTTCTTGGCCTGCTGCTCGAGGCAGACCTTGTCGTGAAGCTTGTCCTGATCGTGCTGTTCATTGCGAGTCTCTGGTCATGGGCGGTGATCATCGAGAAGCTCTTCACAGTGGGCTCTGCCCGCAAGAAGGCGGCTGCCTTTGAAGATGCGTTCTGGACGGGCCGCTCCGATGATCTGGATGGCCGACCGGGCTCAGGCCAGAGCGATCCGGCCTCGCGTCTGGTCGCATCGATTTCGCGGGAATGGACGGATGCGCGCCGTATGCAGGCGGGCGAAGAGTCCCGAATGATGATCGACCGCGCCGAACGCTCGCTGCGTGCTGGTGTCGACCGGGAGGTCGGGCGCGTCAGCAAAGGCCTTGGCGTGCTCGCGACGATCGGTTCGTCTTCGCCCTTTATCGGCCTGTTCGGCACGGTCTGGGGCATCATGAATGCGTTCATCAACATTTCCGAAAAGCAGGACACCAGCCTGACAAACGTCGCAGGCCCGATTGCCGAAGCGCTGTTCGCGACCGGTCTTGGTCTCATTGCGGCCATCCCGGCGGTTATTTTCTACAACAAATTCACAGGTGACCTGAACGGGTTCGCCGACCGGCTCGACGCCTTCAGCCAGGACCTTCTGGTCCGCCTGTCGCGCCGCGCCACAGAGCCGGGGAGCTAGACCATGGCTGGATCCTGGGCATCTGGAGGTGCAGGCGGCAAGCGCGGACGGCGCGGCCTTGCCGCAGAAATCAACGTCACACCGCTGGTCGATGTCATGCTGGTGCTGCTGATCGTGTTCATGATCACGGCGCCTCTGCTTACAACCGGTGTGGATGTCTCGCTGCCGAAAACGTCTGCAGAAAACCTGCAGGCCCCCAAAACGCAACCGCTCTCTGTGTCGCTTGATACAGATGGCGCGATCTATATTCAGGACACGCAAGTCGATCCCGATGAGCTTGTCTCAACGCTCTATGCGATTGCAGGCGAGGGCTATGAGGAGCGGATCTATCTGCGCGCCGACGAAGGCGTGAATTACGGCATGGTGATGGAAGTCATGACGCGCATGCAGCGCGCCGGCTACCGCAATATCGCGCTGGTCACAGATCCGAAGGCCCAGGGACAGGAAGGAAACTGATCCTGTCATGATCCGCGGACTCCCCGCCTCTCTTGCTCTGCATGCCGCCATTATAGGCGCGGGCTATGTCGTATGGCCTTATGTCGGCACGGCCGTGCTGGAGGATGAGTTCGTTATCGTGCCTGTCGAACTGGTCGATATTGGCGAGATCACCAATGTTGCGCCGGTCACCCAGCAGCCCGAAGAAGAGGTTGAGCCGGAAGAAGAGCCCGAACCCGAACTTCCAGAGCCTGAAGAAAGCGATGACCCGGTCGAGGAAGAGCCCGATGAGCGCGACCTGCCCGAAGACGAAGTTGCCACGGCAAGCGAAGCTGCGCCGCCTGAAGAGGCTGAAGACGATCTGATGCCGGACCTTGAAGAGGATCCGGAAGACGAAGAGCCAGAACCTGAACCTGAAGAGCCCGAGCCGGAACAGCCCAAAACGCCCAACCCGGCGCCAGAGCGCAATCCGCTGGACGATCTGCTGAACGATGCCGACTCGACCTTTGAGAGCGAGCGTCAGACCAAGCGCGCAACCCAGCCGCCGAAACAGGAAAAGCGGCTTCTCGACGAGACACCGCCCGTACAGGACCCGCGCAAGGGAGCGGGCGAACGTACCGCCAATACCGTCCGGATCGAGCAGCTCTTGTGGAACCAGATCTATCCCTGCTGGGACGGCGTCAGCGACCAGCCGGAACCGGAACGCCTGAATGTGCAGATGCGCGCAGAACTTGATGCTGAAGGAAACGTTCTGGATGTTGAACTCGTGCGGCCGCGGCGCGCCCCGATCGGCGACCGGTCCATGTCACTGGCTGTCGAACGCGCCCTGCGCGCTGTCCGCAAGTGCCAGCCCTACAGACTCCCCAGAGACGATTACGAACTCTGGAAAGAAGCGAACATCAATCTCGGCCCCGCATTCGGGGACAGGTAATACTGAAAGGCGAGGAGCCACATATGCTCAAGAGAACACTAGCCGCCCTTATGACGGGACTAGCCCTCCTGTTTCCGGTCGCGCATGCACAGGTCACCGTCAACATTGCTGAGGGTGTGCTGAAACCGACACCGGTCGCCATTCCCACATTTGAAGCGAATGCCGGCAATGAACAGCTCGCTGCCGATATCACCAAGGTGATCCAGGACGATCTCGTCTCGACAGGCCTGTTCACGGTCACGCCGGAAAGCGCATACATCCAGCGCGATCTCTCCATCGACAGCCAGCCGCGCTTTGCCGACTGGAAGATCATTCAGACCGATGCGCTGGTGGTTGGCGATGTTGATACGGTGACGGTTGAAGGCGTCGAGTTCATCCGCGCTTCGGTCCGGCTTTGGGACGTCTATGGCGAGGAGGTCATGCGCCTTGAAGGCCAGGCCGGCCGTCGCTTTACCGCCAAGCCTGAAGACTGGCGCCGCATCGCGCACAAGATCGCCGATACGATATATACCCGCCTGACCGGCGAGGACCCGTATTTCGATTCCCGCATCGTCTATATCGCAGAGACCGGTCCGAAGGATGCGCGCGTCAAACGCCTCGCCATCATGGATTCCGACGGCGCCAATGTGAAATATCTCACAAGCGGTACGTTCACGGTGCTCACCCCGCGTTTCTCGCCTTCGAACCAGCAGATCACCTACATGTCGTTCGAGAACAACCGCCCGCGCGTCTATCTCTTCGATATCCAGAATGGCCGCCAGGAAGTGCTCGGCAATTTCGAGAACATGACTTTTGCGCCGCGCTTCTCGCGTGATGGGGAATCTGTGCTGCTGACGCAGGCCAATAGCGGCAATTCGGATATCTATATCCGCGATCTCGTCACCCAGCGCACACGCCGCCTGACAGACCATCCGGCGATCGATACCTCGCCCTCCATGTCACCCGATGGCAGCCAGATTGTCTTTAACTCCGACCGCGGCGGCAGCCCGCAGCTCTATATCATGAATACTGATGGTTCGCCGCTGACCTGCCCGTCGGGCGGACGCGATACGGCCTGCCGGATCACTTTTGGATCGGGGCGCTATTCGACGCCTGTCTGGAGCCCGCGCGGCGATCTCATCGCCTTTACCAAGCAGACGCGCGGCAAGTTCCACATCGGCGTGATCGGCATTGACGGGGAAGGCGAGCGGCTTCTGACGGAGTCCTATCTCGATGAGGGCCCGGAATGGTCGCCGAACGGACGGGTCATCACCTTCTTCCGCGAACGCGCCCCGGGCGCCGGACCGCAGCTCTGGTCTGTCGATCTTACGGGCCGGAACCTGCGCCAGATTCCGACGCCGACAGATGCGTCCGACCCGGCCTGGTCACCGCTTCTGAATTAGAGAATCGTAGAGTAAGATCGGCAGCTCGGTTCGCCAGAACTTGCCGTTTTTTTTAATGTTTTCAAAATACCACAGCGTGCAGATAATATATTGGTCAGCAAAACAGCCACGAAGTTGACAAATTCAGTGACTAAAGCCGCACGCTGAAACGACCATAGCAAGGAGTATTCAATGCGTCGTACTGTAATGTCCACCGCTGCCCTCGCCCTTCTTTTCGGCGCTGCGGCATGTGCTTCCAAGCCTGAACCCGCACCGGTGGCTGATACAGCGCCGGTCGTTCAGGATACCGCTCCTGTCGAGCGCAATGAAATTGTTGAGGCCCCTGTCCGTGAAATGGACTCCGGCCCGATGAAAGGTTCGCTCGAGGATTTCACGGTCAATGTTGGTGACCGTGTCTATTTCGACCTCGACCAGTATCGCCTCGATGCAGACGATCAGGAAATCCTGCAGCGTCAGGCCGCCTGGCTGCAGTCCTATCCAGGTGTCCGCATCCTCGTTGCCGGCAACTGCGACGAACGCGGCACGCGTGAGTACAACCTTGCCCTCGGTGAGCGCCGCGCGAGCATCGTGAAAGACTATCTGGTCAGCCTCGGTGTCGACCCGGCCCGCATCGAAACCGTTTCCTACGGTAAAGAGCGTCCGCTGGCGACTGAATCGAATTCAGCTGCCTGGGCCCTGAACCGGAATGGTTTCACTCAGATCCTGTCCGGCGCCAATAGCTAGGACAGAGTATCATCTGTAATGACTAAGCCGGGTGCCATAATTTGGCCCCGGCTTTTTCGTATCTATCCTGCCTGAACACCCGAGCGTACGGAGTATCCCTTCCATGAATCGTCTGGCCCTTGTCTGCAGTCTCCTTGTCATGACCTGTTTTACCATCCCTGCGGCCACCGCGCAGGGGGCTCCGATCGTGCGCGGCGCAACCAGCGGAAACCTGGCTGACTCGGTTCAGGATATGCGCCAGCAGAACGCCCAGCTACGGCTCAGCGTGACCCGGCTCGAAGACCAGATTGCGCAGCTCAATGGCAAGGTCGAAACGCTCGAATTCCTGCTGTCGCAGTCACGCGACGAGATGAACCGGCTGCAGGGTGACGACGCCCAGATCGGCGAAGAGCTGGAAAGCCTGCGCAGCGCGAATGCCGGTCTCAATTCCCGTCTGAGCGACCTTGAAGCCGACATCCAGGCAATATTGAGCGGCTCTGCCGGCCTCGAGCCCGGCTCCGATACCGATATGGCGGGCAACGAAGATGATGAAGACCGCGCACGTGTCGCCTCGACCAGCAGCGCGCCCAGTGGCGGTGAGCCCCGCCGCATAGTGAGCCGGTCTTCAGGCACAACGAATTCCATGTCGTCTGGGAGCAATCCGGACGTTCAGGGTAGCCTCGGCACACTGACGGCGAGCGACCTGCCGGGCGAGGCCGGACCACTTTTCGCGACGGCCAAGTCCCGGCTTCTGAAGTTCGACTATGAAGGCGCCGAGCAGGCGTTCCGCGCCTTTCTTGGCCGCTTCGGCGACGATCCGCAGGCCGGTGAAGCCCAATACTGGCTGGCAGAAACCCTGTTCCAGCAGGAGGCCTATGCCGAGAGCGGGCAGGCCTATACGCAGATGATCCGTGAATATCCCGAAGACGCCCGTGCGCCGGATGCGCTTGTGAAGCTGGCCCGGTCCATGCGTCTTGTCGGCGATACGGAGAAGGCGTGTAATGCGCTCTCCATCTTGCCCCAGCAATATCCCAATGCGTCCGGCGTGACGCGCAACCTTGCGGCGCTTGAGAGCACGCGAGCCGGTTGCGACGCCTAGAGGGCAAAGCTTTCGAGCTGATCGACCGCATGGCGGCGGGCCGGAGCGGGCCTGTCGCCATTGCCGTGTCGGGCGGAAGCGATTCGCGGGCGCTTCTGGTGCTGACAGACCAGTGGGCGCAGATTTCCGGGCGCGACCTTCTTGTCCTGACAGTTGATCATGGTCTGAGGCCCGAAGCGGCACGTGAGGCAGCTTGCGTTGTCGAGCAGGCCAGCGCACTCGGCCATCCGGCGCAGTGTCTCACATGGACAGGCGAGCGGGCGACACAGCGGCATGCAAGGCGGGCGCGTCACACATTGCTCGCATATGCGGCTCGCGCAGCCGGCGCGGGCCTGCTTCTGCTGGGGCATACACAGGACGATTTTGAAGAGACTTTGCTGATGCGGCTCGCCCATGGCTCGCCCCTTGCGGGCGCGGCGGGGCTTCAGCTTGTGTCTGTGTCTCCCGTCTGGCCGGAGGGGCGCGGCGTATTGCTTGGGCGACCGCTTCTCCCGCAGCGCCGGCAGACGCTACAAGCATTGTTGAAGGCGAAGGGCCAGGCCTGGGTGAGCGATCCGAGCAACCAGGCCAACATTTACGAGCGGGTCCGTGTGCGCCGCACGATTGCGCAGCTGGAAAACCGTGACGCCTTGGCCTCGATCGCCACATCTGCGGCCCTGCTTCGGGCGGCTGAGGACAGGGCGATCGCTTCGGCGTTGGCACAAGACGTGGAGGTGGACCGGTTCGGACAGGTGACGCTGGCCTGCGCGCCGGCTGAGAGGACCCCCACACCGCGCCTGCTCGGCATTCTTCTCCAGCTGGCTGCGGGGACTGACAAAGCCTGTGACCGGATGCAACTCGAAGCGCTCTGTGCTTCGATTGAGGAGGGCGGGCCGCAATCGCGTCTCACCCTGGGCGGGGCCTGGCTGCAAAGGCGGGGCGATACTCTCCTGATCGGCCGAGATCCCGGCGAGGCCAGCCTCAGCGCCGACGGATCGGTCTTTGATGGCCGGTTCGAGCGGAAGCGTGGGCTGGCCGCGCCCGCTGAGGGCATGCCTGTGCCGTTCCTGGTGCGCGATTCGCAGCCGCCTGCCGGCTACAGGGAAATCCTGAGCGAGCGGCTTTCTCTCTGGGCGGAGGCGATGCGCCTCAGTGCAGGACTGACGGGGGAATTTTCTGGCAGTTACCAGACGCCGCGGCTCAATCCCGTCCAGACATAGCCACCGAGTGTCGGGGCAAACCATTGGCGCGAGGGCAAATTGACGGTGTGCGGCGCGAGCCGGCCATCGACCGCATCTTCCATCGCCTGAACCACGATGTCCCGGCTGCCGGCAGCGATACGCCAGAGATAGGTGTGGAACGTGTCAGACGGGTGAGCATCGACCTTCGACTGGTAAAGAATGCCGCCCGTATCGACGCCTTCATCGATCAGGTGGACCGTCGCACCGAAATGTTCCGGCTCTCCGTTGGCGAGCGCGAAATAGCCGCCAAACATACCGCGATAGGCGGGGTTAATGCCCGAATGGTAGTTTATGAACGGCGCGTCGACGGCGTTCAGCGTCTTGCGGCCAATCATACGGGTCGAGACGACAAACACCGCTTTCGGCGCGACATCGGCGAGCACATCACGGCAGGCCTTCGTGTTCACAGACGGCACGTCGATAATCCGCGTGCCCTGGATAGGTTTTGGAAAGAGCCGATAAGCGCCGATCATGTCGGTGATGACATTCTCGCTGCCCAGCTTGGTAAATTTCATCGGCAGGCGCGCGGCCTGCATGCTTGCGACCTTGATCGGGCCGAGCATTTTCAGCCGGCGTTTCCAGAAGCTTTTCTGGCATTCTGGTTGTTCCAGAATGACGGGAAAGTCGCCGAAGCGCTCGCGCAGGGCGTTGATCATGATCCAGCTGTGCGGACCGCCTGATGTCAAGGCGACAATATCGTGGGTCTCAGCCATTTCCAGCACCTCCATTCGTGCTGGATCTAGCGATGCAAGCGGCGTGCTAGCCGCTCACTTTGCGAACGGCGTCTGCGATTTCGTCCACGGCAGCTTGCATGTCATCGGCGTCTTCGGCCTCGGCCATGACGCGGATCAGGGGCTCTGTTCCGGACTTGCGGATGACCAGCCGGCCAGCCTTGCCAAGGCGTTTTTCAACCGCGGAGATCGCATCCTTCACAGAGTCTTCCTCAAGCGGCGCGCCGGAGGAAAAGCGGACATTGACGAGTTTCTGAGGCACCGGCTCGAACACGCGCGCGACCTCGGACAGGGGTTTGCCGCTTTCGACCATCACGGCAAGGGCCTGAAGCGCGGCAACCAGGCCGTCGCCGGTCGTTGCATAATCCGAAAGAACGATATGACCGGACTGTTCGCCGCCGAGATTGAAGCCGCCTTCGCGCATCCGTTCAACGACATAGCGGTCACCCACCTTTGTCCGCTCCAGCTTGAGGCCCAGGCTTTCGAGATATTTCTCTAGGCCGAGATTGGACATGACAGTGGTCACGACGCCCTTTTTGGAGAGCTTCTTTGCGTCTTTCCAGTGTTTCGCAATGAGGCCGATCAGCTGGTCGCCATCGATCTCGTCGCCTTTTTCGTCGATCAGGATGCAACGGTCTGCGTCGCCATCGAGCGCGATGCCGATATCGGCGCGGTATTTCAGGACCGATTCGCGAAGCGCCAGCGTATCGGTGCTGCCGACCTCGCGATTGATATTGAAGCCGTCGGGCGACACGCCGATCGGGAAGATCTCGGCGCCCAGTTCGTAGAGCGCTGCCGGGGCGACCTTGTAGGCAGCCCCGTTCGCGCAATCGATACAGACGCGCAGGCCTGAGAGGCGCATGCCGCGCGGGAACGTGGCCTTGACGATTTCGACATAGCGGGCCTGAGCATCATCGACGCGGAGCGCCCGGCCAAGCGCGGTAGGCGCGGCGAGCTTGTCGTCCAGCGCGCGGTCCATCCGGCTCTCGATTTCGAGCTCAATCTCGTCTGAAAGTTTGAAACCGTCCGGGCCGAAGAGCTTCAGGCCATTATCCTCAAACGAATTGTGACTGGCGGAAATCATCACGCCGAGATCCGCGCGCAGGGAGCGGGTCATCATGGCCACACCTGGGGTCGGCAATGGGCCGAACAGGGTGACGTCCATGCCGACAGAGGTGAAGCCAGCAACCAGAGCGGGCTCGATCATGTAGCCAGACAGGCGCGTATCCTTGCCGATCACGACAGAATGGCGGCGCGATCCGCCGCGGCGAAAATATTTCCCGGCCGCCATGCCGAGCCGCATGGCGATTTCAGGCGTCATCGGTGGCAGGTTCGCCGTGCCCCGAATGCCGTCCGTGCCGAAATATTTGCGCGACATATCCTGTCTCCATCTCGCTCTGGCGTCAGATGCCACACCAGGGGCCGGGCTGCCAAGGCGGAAGCTGACAGCGCTTGCTTATACATGAGAGCCGCCATTAAACCCTTAATTTGAGGCGGAAACTGTAGTGTTTTCAGGAAACTTTCTGCTTAATGGCCCTTCTTGCGCCGTCGCCCTGTCACATTCGGTCATTGTATTTGCAATGACGAAAGCGGTGTGTGTTTTCTAAGGGCGTGGACGAGCGAGACAAATCGAGAGAGTTGAGTAGGCATGTGTGGGATTATTGGAATTCTCGGCAATGAGCCGGCGGCGCCGAGACTGCTCGATGCGCTGAAGAGGCTGGAGTATCGCGGCTATGACAGCGCGGGCATCGCGACGCTGGACAGCGCGGGCAAACTTGATCGCAGACGCGCCCCGGGAAAGCTGAAAAATCTCGAAGCCGAACTCTCGGACAATCCTCTGCCGGGTAATCAGGGCATTGGCCATACGCGCTGGGCCACGCATGGCTCTCCGACAGTTGGCAATGCGCATCCGCACGTCTCAGGCGGGGTTTGCGTCGTCCATAATGGCATCATCGAGAATTTTCGAGAGCTTCGCCAGGACCTCGAAGCCAAGGGACAGACATTCGAGACCGAAACCGATTCCGAGACGATCGCGCATCTGATCGCGGCAAACATGAAGTCCGGCATGAGCGAGACCGAAGCCGTGCAGGCCGGTCTTGCGCGGCTCGAAGGGGCGTTTGCGCTCGCCTTTCTGTTCGAAGGCAAGCCAGACCTGCTGATTGGTGCGCGCAAGGGCTCGCCACTGGCGATCGGTGTCGGCGATGGTGAGATGTATCTCGGCTCCGACGCGCTGGCCGTGGCGCCCTTTACGAACCGCGTTGTCTATCTCGAAGAGGGCGACTGGTGCGTCCTCGACCGGGAAAGCTACAAGGTGTTCAATGCCAAGGGCGAAGAGGTCTCGCGCAGCGTGACACTTGTCCAGGGCGCGGGCGCGGCGGTCGAAAAGGGTAATTATCGCCACTTCATGCAGAAGGAAATCTTCGAGCAGCCAGACTCCACCGCGCGCACGATTGGCGCTTATGTAAACATCCTCAAGCAGACAGTGGACTTGCCCGAAGACAGCCGCGGCGCGATTGACTGGACCGAGATTCAGAGCCTGCAGATGATCGCCTGCGGCACGGCCCACTATGCGACCAAGGTCGCCGAATACTGGTTCGAACAGATCGCCGGCCTTCCGGTAAAGACCGACATCGCGTCTGAGTTTCGGTACCGCGAGCCGGCGCTGCCCAAATCTGGCGGGCTTGCCCTGTTCGTCAGCCAGTCCGGGGAGACGGCCGATACGCTGGCGGCGCTTCGCTATTGTAAGGAAAAGGGGCTCAAGACGGCCGCTGTCGTCAATGTGCCAACTTCGACGATTGCGCGCGAAGCCGATCTTGTCCTGCCGACGCTGGCCGGACCCGAGATTGGCGTGGCTTCGACAAAGGCGTTTACCGCGCAGCTCTCGGCGCTCGCGGCAGTTGCGATTTCGGCGGGCCGGGCACGCGACCACATCAATCGCGACATGGAAATCCGTCTCCTAAAGGCGCTGACCGAATTACCGCGCCTGATTTCGACCACGCTCGGGCTGGACGAGCGGATCGATACGCTCGCCCGCGATATCGCCAAGGCCACGGATGTCATCTATCTCGGCCGCGGCGTTCATTACCCGATCGCGCTTGAGGGCGCGCTGAAGCTGAAGGAAATCAGCTATATTCACGCTGAGGGCTATGCCTCCGGCGAGTTGAAGCATGGGCCGATTGCGCTGATCGATGAGGAAACGCCGGTTGTGTTCGTGGCGCCGTTCGATGGCCTGTTCGACAAGTCGCTGTCAAACCTTCAGGAGGTTGCCGCGCGGCGGGGCGAGGTTATCCTCATTTCCGATGCGTCCGGCCTGCGTGCGGCAGGCGACGCGCCCGCGCACCGGATCGAGCTGCCCGATTGCGATCCGTTCGTTGCGCCGATCCTTTATTCCATTCCGGTCCAGCTGCTCGCCTATCATGTGGCGGTGGAGAAGGGCACGGATGTTGACCAGCCGCGCAATCTCGCCAAATCGGTCACCGTCGAATAAGCCCGCTCGCCTGGATCGAAAAAGCCCCGGCAGCGTTTGCTGCGCGGGGCTTTTATTTTGGGAGGATGCTGCGGCGAGGGCGGGCCCTCATCACACCATGGACCCTGCCGAAAACAGGGTGAGACCAACAAGGACAGCGGTCAGCGGAAGGCTGAGAAGGGCTGCGAAAAGACCTTGGCGGGCTTCGATCGGGGAGGAAATGCTCATTGTTTTTATCCTTCAAGCTAACTGGAACAAACACGCTGATCTGCTCCATGCCCAATCATATAGATCGGGATTGATGGATAATCAATGAATAATTTGAAAAATGTTCAATGTTCAGTTTCTGGCGTCTTTTCGATACCGTGTTTCAAGCCCGCAATTATGATATCGAGCGCCCCATTCAGCTCCCGGCGGAGCTTGGGCAGACTCAGCCGTGAGAAAAGCTGCGGAAAGCGAAATTTCATCAGCGCCGACTGGATCATCTCGGCGGTGTAATTACAGTCAGCGATAGGCGCGAACTCCCCTTTCTCGACGCCGTCTTCGAGAATGGTGCACAGATAGATGCGCTCCTGGGCGAGGCCTTCATTCATGAAAAGCGGGCGTTCTTCCCCCAGCACTTCAGCCACCTCGAGAATTTTCGCCTCGCGTTCGATCGCGTCATAGGTCTGGCTCAGATTATAGTGAAACACCTTTCTCAGGCGCTGGCAGGGCGGCTCCGAGCCGCGCGCGATCTCCGAATAGGCCTGGTACAGCTCGGTATTGAATTGCCGGGCCATCGCTTCGGCGATATCAATCTTGGAGGTGAAGAAGCGGTAGATATTGCCGGCGGACATGCAGCAGTCCTTGGCAATTTCCGACATGGTTGTTTTGCCATAACCGTAGTGTTTGATACGGTTCATTGCCGCTTCGAGAATCTGCTCGCGGGTTTCTGTTTTGTCATTCATGACGCTAGGATAAGGAAATTGTCTGAATGATCAACGAATTCTTCAGCGCATATTTCCCTGAGCGAGGTGAGCCAGCATGCAGACTATAGGAATCCTCGGTGCTGGCGCCTGGGGCACCGCGCTTGCCTTTACGGCCCGTGAAGCAGGCCGCGACGTGAACATCTGGGCGCGGGAGCCGGATGTGGCCGAGGCTCTGAGCAGCGGCAAAGGCAATCCAGCCTTCCTTCCGGGGCTGGATCTTCCACCCATGGAAACGTCGACAGAGCTCGCCGCGCTTGCCGCGTCCGACGCCATCCTGTCGGTTGTCCCGGCCCAGCATGCCCGCAAGGTTTTTGCCGATCTCGCGCCGCATGTCGCCGCCGGAACGCCGATACTGCTGTGCTCGAAAGGCATCGAGCAATCGACGCTCAGCCTGATGACCGATGTCCTTCACGAGACCATTCCGCAGGCGGTCCCGGCGGTTCTCTCCGGCCCGAGCTTTGCGGCCGATGTGGCGCGCGGCCTTCCGACGGCTGTCACGCTGGCCTGTTCGGACAAAGCCCTCGGTGAAGCCCTGATGCAGGCCATCGGGCGGCCCACTTTCCGGCCTTACTGGTCGAATGATCTGATCGGCGCTGAAATCGGCGGGGCTGTCAAGAATGTGCTGGCTATTGCGTGCGGCATCGTCGAGGGGCTGCAGCTTGGCAAGTCGGCGCATGCCGCGCTGATCGCGCGCGGCTTTGCCGAGATGACGCGGCTTGCCGTCGCCATGGGCGGGCAGGCGGCCACGCTTTCGGGATTGTGCGGGCTCGGCGATCTGGTGCTCACATGCTCGTCGGTCCAATCGCGCAATATGAGCTTCGGCAAGGCGCTCGGCGAGGGACAGAGCGCCGAGGCGATCCTGGAGGAGCGAAATTCGGTGACCGAGGGCGTGGCGACGGCGCCGGCGCTCATGGCAATGGCCGAGCGCGAAGGCGTCAGCATGCCGATCTGTGAGGCCGTCGACGATATATTGAGCGGCCGCACCAGCCTGGATTCGGCGATAACCACACTCCTCTCGCGTCCATTCACTCAGGAGACGACCTGACATGCCCCAATTCCTCATCAATGCCCGCGACAAGGCGAACGCGCTCGACCTGCGGATGGAGCACCGCCCGCAACATCTCGAATGGGCGCAGAGCCATGCCGACAAGATTCTCATGGCTGGCCCGGTTTTCGCCGATGACGGCGAAACCTTTGCCGGATCCACTTTCGTTGTCGAATTCGACACGCTGGAAGCGGCCGAAAACTGGGCGGCGCAGGACCCTTATGCGCGCGCCGGCCTGTTTCACAGTGTCGAGATCGTGCCGTTCCGCTGGCTGCTTGGCGATGGAAAGCCAAAGCCATGAGGAAGTTCGTCAGCGGCAATCTCAATTATTCGAGCTGGTCGATCCGGGCACTGCTCATGGCGCGCCATGTCGGGCTGGACGCCGAAGAGGAGATCGTCCCGCTCGATTTTCCGGACACGACCGGAAAACTCGCCGCGATCAGCCCGACGAGGAAAGTCCCTCTCCTCATCTGGGACGATGAGACGGTCTGGGATTCGCTCGCGATCATCGAATGGCTGGCGGAGCGCTATGAGGGGGTCTGGCCGGACGATGCCAAGGCGAGGGCCAGAGCCCGCGCGATTTCGGCAGAGATGCATTCGGGGTTTCCGGCCCTGCGCCGGGCGTGTCCGATGGATATCCGCTCGCGGCATCCGGCGCCTGACCTGACCGATGATCTCAAATCAGACATTGCCCGCATCGACCGGATCTGGGCGGACACCCGCGCTGAATTCGGGGAGGGCGGACCCTTTCTGTTTGGAGACTGGTGCGCGGCAGACGCCGTCTATGCGCCGGTCGTCACGCGCTTCATAAGTTATGACCTGCCCCGCAGCGGCGTGGCCGAGACCTATATGGACGCGGTCATGGCGCATCCGCTGGTGACGGCGCTGGCGGCGCAGGCGGAAACAGAGCCGTGGTGGATCAGATATACGGCCGACGGGCGAAGCTCCGGCTTCATCCCTTCGGGAAATTCATGAGATCATAGCCGAGATCGTGGCGGAACAGCTCTTTGACGCGCTCGCGATAGATGTCCAGCGCCTCGCCTGAGAACTGTTCTTCCAGAGGTGTCTTGCGGAACTGCAGCACATTGGCCTCGGCTGTCGGGTCGACCTTCTTGGCCATCGCTTCCTTGGTCCCGGCTTTCAGGGCCCCATCGATGGCATCCGGCGTCAGTGCGATTTTCCAATGGGCCGCCATGCCGCCTAGTATTGCGCGCGGATTGGCGCGCGTGTCTTCATAATGGACCCGGTAAATCCGGTCGCCTGCGTCTTCCATCACCTCGCCCCAGCGGTTCCAGAAGCGCGCGAGCCAGTAGAGGTCGCAGCGATAGACAGCGCCTGTGGGGTCGCCGCGCAGATAGTCCAGCCAGTCGACATTGAGCTCGTGGTTCCACTTGGCGTGGTGGCTTGCTAGAATGCTCATCGGGTGGCGCACGAACAGGACATAAGGCGGCAGGCCGGCGGCTTTGCGCGCCCAGCCCCAGTCTGCAAGACGGTGCGGAATGGTGTGGCTGAAGGCCAGCCGCGGCAGCTCCTTGAAGGTTGGTTTGTCCTTTGGCCAGCCAATATAGGGCCGCACGGCATCTTCGGAGAAATATTGCGGGCGCGGCACGCCGAACGTGTCGGCCAGCGCGACCGAGAACATGTATTTCACCCAATGGGTGCCCGAATTCTTAGAGGTGACGAGCATGCCGTCAAAGGCGCGGTGGCGGAGGATGGAGTAATTGCTCCAATTGTCCTTGCGGACGCGTTTGCCGAAAGCGCTGCTCATGGTTGAACTTGTAGTCTGGCAGGGCCTGTCCTGCCAAGCGCCTCAGTTCAGCCCGGCCTTCTGGCGCCAGATCTGGATCAGGTCGCGCTCATCGGTCGAGACATGGCCATCGGCAACGGCGACATTTTCGAGCATGCTGGCAAGATCGTCGAACTCCTTCGGCCCCATGCCGGGCGCGCGCACGACAACGTCGCTCATCCGGCCAACGACAACATGGGAGGCGGGCGCCTGCCGCGTCAGCCACCCCGCCTGTGTGATCATGTCGTCGGCCTGCGCGTCTGTGAATTCGAAATGTTCGATCATCTCGGCGCGGATGGCCGCTTCCTGCATCTCGCTGACAGCGCCGCGGGTACGGGCGAGTGCGAGCATCATGACGGCGGCCGCTTCGCGTGGATCCCTCACGACATCGAGCCCGCCCTTGCGAGCCTTGTTCTGGTGGCTGAGCTTGCGCGGCCTGTTGGCGAAGCCCTTGGCGGCCTTGTAGCCGTCACGCGCGGCGCCCGAGATCATCTTGATCCGGAAATACCAGACCGCAATGAAGGTCAGGATGCCAAGCAGGGCCATCAGGATATGCATGAAAAAACTCTCCGGCGGGATGCCGGAGAGTTTAGAGGGTCACATTCAGGATTAGAAGTGGTTTCAGGCTTATTCGCCTTCGCCCGCTTCCATTTCCGGTTCGGCGTCATCGTCCGGCAGGTCGGCGTCCTCATCGGGGAGGACTTCTTCTGCAGGCACGGCAGGCGTCTCGTTCATATGAGCCTGCGCGATGACATAGGCGCGGATCGCTTCGGAATCCTCAGGCGTGAGGACGTCAGCGAAGGAGACCATGCCATTGTCGGCGAGGTTGCCGTCAATCACGACGCCTTTCCACGCCTCTTCGTTGGCGGTATAGGCCGACCAGCGCAGGTCTGGCAGGACGCCTGAGCTGATGCCCAGCATGCCATGGCAGACCGCACAATTGCGCGAGAAGTGCACAAGGCCGGCCTGAAGGGTCTCCTCGTCACCAAAAGGCTCTGCCTTGGGCGTCGGCTCTATGAGCAGGCTCTCGTCAAGCGCGGGAATTTCGGCCTCGCCGCCGAGCTTGAAGGTGATTACCTTGCCCAGTGCTGGCGGCACCTTGTCTTCGAACAGGAAGCCTGCAGCGAGGCCAAAGGCATGGCCCCAGCCTGTCGTGATGGTGACGTATTGCTCGCCATCGATCTCATAGGTGGACGGACCGGAGAGCGCGCCGGAATTCAACTGGGTGCTCCAGAGTTCATCGCCGGTGGCCGCATCATAAGCAACGAAGGCGCCGTCGAGGCGGCCCTGGAAGATGATGCCTGACGCTGTCGATGTGATCCCGCCATTCCAGGCTGCCGGGTGGTCGACGCGCCAGCGTTCCTCCTGCGCCACAGGGTCCCAGGCGACGAGGGCGCCGCGCGTCGCTGCGCGAAGGGCTTCGATCGTGCCTTCGGGATAGCGCACAGGCATGCCGGCCGAGAAATCCATGCCGGTGTTCCACTTGGCCGGCTTCGATTTGAAGCGCGGGTCGGTGATATAGGCCTGCGTGAGTTCCGAGACCGGGATATAGACCAGGCCGAGATCGGGGTTCATCGCCATCGGATGCCAGTTATGTGCGCCATAAGGCGCCGGCGACTGGACAAAGCCGGCATAGGTCGCCGGATCATTGTTGCGCGCTTCAGGATTCTCGATCGGGCGGCCCGTCTCGTCGAGACCTTCGGCCCAGTTGAGGTCCGAATAGGGATTGCCGGAGATGAACTCGCCAGTCTCGGCGTCAACGACGTAGAAGAAGCCGTTCTTCGGCGCCTGCATTGCCACCCGCCGGGTCTCGCCGTCTTCGCCAAGCGGCAGTTCGGCCAGCATGATGTGCTGAGTGGCGGTATAGTCCCAGTTCTCACGCGGCGTGGTCTGGAAGTGCCAGTTGTATTCGCCGGTGTCTGCATCAACCGCGACCATGGAGGAGACAAACAGATTGTCGCCATCGCTGTTGGGATCGCGCAGATCGGCATTCCAGGGCGAGCCATTGCCGACGCCGAAGATGACCTGGTTGTTCTCCGTGTCGTAGACGATCGAGTCCCAGACCGTGCCGCCGCCGCCATCGCTGACCCAGGCGCCGTCATCGCCCCAGGTGTCGTTGGCAAGCTCGGCGAAAATTTCGTCAGAGGCGGCGCCGTCGGGCTCCTTGTTCGGATTGGGCACGGTGTAGAAGCGCCAGGCGAGATCGCCCGTCTCGGCGTCATAGGCCGACAGATAGCCGCGAACGCCAAGCTCGGCGCCGCCATTGCCGATCAGGACATTGCCTTTGACGATGCGCGGGGCGCCAGTGATCGTGTAGGGCTTGGATTGATCGACCGTGACCTTGCTCCAGATCACATCGCCGGTCTTCGCGTCGAGCGCTTGCAGCCGACCGTCAATGACACCGGCATAGACCTTGCCATCATAGACCGCGACACCGCGATTGACGACGTCGCAACAGGCCTTCACGCCGACGGCCTTGTCGACTTCAGGGTCATGCACCCAGAGCTCTTCGCCGGTCACCGGGTCGAGCGCATAGACGACTGACCAGGAAGAGGTGAGATACATCACGCCGTCGACGACGATGGGCGTCGATTCGATGCCGCGTCCGGTCTGAAGATCATAGACCCAGGCCGGAGCGAGCTCGGAGATATTCTCCTTGGTGATGCCGGTCAGGCCTGAATGGCGCTGTTCGTCATAGGTACCATTATAAGTCAGCCAGTCGGCGGGCGTGTCGGCGGCTGCCATAAGCCTTGCATCATCGACGGCTGCCGTGCCGGCTGCGTTTTCGGTGTCCGCGGATAGCTCAGGCGGCGCAGGAGCCCGGTCGATGTCTTCCACGGTTTCAGTCTGGTTGCCGCACGCCGTCAGCCAAATGGCTGAGAGCGCTGCAGCGGCAATTGCGCGAACAGGTTTCATGATCACTCCTGAGCTTTCCTCAACGGCCTCGTCTTTGTGCGAGGTTCCCAACAGGCGGCATGCTAGCTTTTTTAAGGGGCTTGTCGAGGCAGACGCAACGGAAGGTTTTATTACAGGCCCGTGG
>NZ_JBARZC010000011.1:0-2274 GCF_049649345.1 Henriciella sp.
GCTGATCTACGAGCAGGTTCGCCGGCATGCTGGAACGGATGCCTCCCACCTTTATGGCGGCTGGCTGGCAATTCTTGAAGTGTGGTGCGAGCAGAACTCGGTTGCATACCAAGGCGTACCGGTCGGCACGATCAAACGCCACGCCACCGGCAAGGGCAACGCACCGAAGGAGGCGATGATCGCCGCGGCGCGCGCCCGCGGCTTCTCGCCCGCCGACGACAACGAGGCCGACGCCATCGCCATCCTCATCTGGGCGCTGGAGACCTGGGGAGGTGTCCAATGAGAAGCATGCGGCTGACGCCGAAAGGCTATGGCGGCCATCGCCGCAACCCTGACGAGGTCAAGCGCGACGGCTGGAAGGAACAGGGCCTGCTGGCCGTCGACATCGACGACGACCGCCTGACCTGGCCCGAGCGGGAGCTGGTGCGCCAGCTCGGCGAGCGGCTCTACGGCAAGCGGGAACGGGAGGCGCGTCATGGGTGAGTGGACCACAGCACAAGTGCAGGATCGGCTGGAGCTCGCGGCCGGCGTGATGCGGCAGATGCCGGGCGTGATGCCGCAGGGCTTCTTCAACGCCTGGCCCGAATACTTCCACAGCTTCGCCGACAAGGTCGGTCAGGAGCCGCAGATGCGTCGACCGAGGCCCAGCCCGCGACAGATCACGCAGGCCGAGGAAGCGATGCTCTGGCTGCGCTGGCTCGAGCCCGAGGATGGGCGCCTGGTCTGGGCCCGCGCCGACGGCATGGCGTGGAAGCCGATCTGCTGGCAGTTCGGGATCAGTCGGGCCACCGCCAACCGGCGCTGGCAGTACGGGCTTGCCGTGATCGTCTGGCGGCTTAACGGCAAGCTTGTGCCGCGGAACCGGTCGATGGACTTCGTTGTCCGTAGTGTGCGGGCATGAAAGCAGGAAGGAAGCGGAGAAAGCTATGGCCGACGCCTACAACCGTGTTACACGCTTAGACAAAACGGGAGGCAATTTGTGAACGCGCTGGTCGGCATCGGTATCTATGACATCAGTGACGCGCAACGGCTCACGCAGGCGCCGCGGCAGACCATCCGGCGCTGGCTAACCGGTTACACTTCGAGCACCGGGGTTCATCACCCACCCATGTGGGATCCGGATATCGAGCAGTCCGACGCTGTGGCGCTCTCCTTCAGAGATCTCCTCGAACTTCGTGCCATCTATGCGTTCCGTAAGCGCAAGGTGAGCGCTCAGCTTCTCCGAAAAGCGGTGTCTCGGGCTTCAGAGATCATCGGGGCGGATCATCCCTTTTCATCCGCTCGCTTCCGTACCGACGGCGCATCAATCCTGTTGCAGTTGGATCGAGAACAGGGCGAGCCCGAATTGGTGAATATCTTCACCAATCAGCGGGAAATGAAAACGATCATCGAGCAAAGCCTGCGGGACGTCGAATACGATGGTCTGACGCCGAATGTCTGGCGACCGATGGGGCGCGCGAGCGGTGTGGTGCTCGACCCATCGCGTTCGTTCGGACAGCCCATCGAGGAGGACACAGCCATTCCAACCGCCACTCTGGCTTCAGCGTCGAGGGCCGAAGGCAGTGTCGCGCGTGCCGCGGCTCTTTATGAGGTGCCGAGGCGCGCCGTTTCTCGAGCGGTCAAGTTCGAGGAGTGGCTCAGCAAAGCGGCATGAACCGCTTCAACGTATTCTTCGACCATAACTGCCCGCCAGCGATGGCGAGAATGATGGCAGGATTTCTTTCATCCGAGAGACCGCAGCCTCGATCTGTCGCACTGAGCGAGGTAATGGATCGCAGAGCCACAGACATCGAATGGATCAACTGGGTTCGTGAGCAGCCGGGCGACTGGATCGTCGCGACAGAGAACTACCGGATCCTGCGCGTGCCCGATGAGCGGCGAGCTTTCATGGGTGCGGGTCTTCGCATGCTGGTGATGCCGAAAAGTGTTTTGTCGCTGCCTCACGAGAAGCGATGTGCCCTTCTTCTGTGGCAGTGGCCACGCATCACGCGCACGATGAGCGAATTTGACCCTCCTTTGGCCTTCGAAATGTCTCCGAAACGCGAGGGAAAACTTCGTCAGATCGGGCTTTGAATGGAGCGTTCTTGGCACGGGGCTCCTATCGCTGCCCAATAGCCCGGCAAACAAACTCCCGATTTCCGTCAAGCCAAAAAGCATCTTTGAGACACTTTCCTGCGAGACACCGAAAGGCGAGACAGTTCGCCCCCTGATCGCTATCTATTGCGATATACTCGGGAGAGGAGCGCGCAGGCAGAGGCCGCGCCGCTGGCTTCC
>NZ_JBARZC010000012.1:0-2946 GCF_049649345.1 Henriciella sp.
GGTCGATAATGCCGCTGTCGAGGCTGGAATGGCCCGCATCCGGCACGATGTGCAGCTCAGCGTCCGGCCAGACCTTGGTCAGTGCCCAGGCGGTCGAGAGCGGTGTGACGACGTCATATCGGCCATGCACGATGATGCCGGGGATGCCTTGTAGCTTTTCTTCCGCCTGTTTGAGCAGCCAGCCATCCTCGTCAAAGAAGCCCTTATTGACGAAGTAGTGGCATTCGATGCGTGCAAACGCGTCGGCGAAACTGTCTTCCTCGAACTTGGCGGGGCGCGAAGACGGGCCCTGGATCGAGATCGTTTCACCTTCCCAGCAGGCCCAGGCCTTGGCCGCGGCCATACGCTCGGCGCGGTCCTCGCCGGTCAGGCGCTTGTGAAAGGCGCTGAGCAGGTCGCCGCGTTCCTCCTCCGGGATCGGGGCGACATAGCGGTCATAGGCATCCGGGAAGAGGCGGCTCGCCCCGTCCTGATAGAACCACTGTATCTCCGCCTCGGTGATCAGGAAGATGCCGCGCAGGATCAGGCCGTGGACATGGTCTGTGTGTTTCACCGCATAGGAGAGCGACAGCGTCGAGCCCCAGGACCCGCCGAACACGACCCATTTGTCGATTCCGAGATGCTCGCGGATCTGCTCCATATCCTTGACCAGCGACCAGGTGTCATTGCCACGCAGCTCCGAGTGCGGCGTCGAGCGGCCACAGCCGCGCTGGTCGAACAGGATGATGCGGTAGAGATCCGGGTCGAAGAAGCGGCGCATTTCCGGGTTCGAGCCTCCGCCGGGCCCGCCATGCAGCGCAACCACGGGCAGGCCATTGGGATTGCCTGATTCTTCCCAATACACCTCATGGATGTCGGAAACGCGCAGACGTCCCGTTTTTCGTGCTTCGATTGGTGGATAAAGTTTTAACATTTAAAACCTTTGTTCACCCCCTCTTCATACTTTCGCGCCCAATATGGGATTAAGGTATGGACGCGTAATGGCCAATCTGTAATCCTCATTGCGGGGTTGCGTAATCTACGGGCGGTCAGCTGTCGATGATGAAAGTTCTTTCTTGTGTATCGGTCTTGCTCGTTTCGGGCTGCGCGACCGTGTCCATGGTATCCCAGGAAGCTGTCATCGAGACCGAGACGAATTCAGAGCAGTCTGCTCTGCGCGAAACCGCCGAAGCTTTCAAGACAAGCGCTGAAACCAGGGGATGGGTGACCGAGTCCCGCGGGCTCATGGACTTTGCCAATATCCTGTTCGGCGGCACCAGCGAACAGACAGACCGGCCGACTGCGAATTACGCAGAACAGATCGACGCGGCCAGTGCAGACCCCGCATCCGTTTACACGACAATCGAGACCGATGCGCGCAGCGCCGCGCTCGAGCTGGAGGCGCTGGACGCGCTGGCCACCGACCTGCTGGCCAGCGAGGCGGTTGATCGCTCCGACGTGATCAGCTTCGAAAGCGCCCTGGTTGTTGCCCAGAAGAGCTATCGCAGCTTTTCCGAAGCGGCAGGTATTGCCGGCGCCCGCTCAAGTGACGGGCTTGCAGGCGCAGAGCTCGCGCTCGCCCAGTTTGCGACCACGATCGACATGGCCCGCAACTCTGCAGATCAGCTCGCCAGCGCGTATGCGGACGGCAAGGCCGCAGAGACAGCTAGCAGCTAAAGCTCTTTATCTCAGCCCGTTCCGCAGCCGGCGCGCCCGGCTAAAGCCGCCGAGCGCTTCTCGCCGACCTAATCAAGAGTCTCGAACCAGACCGTCATCAGGATGCTTGCCAGATGATCGGTACGCTCACGGACATCTTCTGCCGTCCAGGTCTGGCGCTCGCGCAAATCCTCTGTCAGCGCGAAGATGCGGTTCTCTTCGGCAAAGAAGATGCTCTTCTTCTCGCGGAAATCCTTGCGGTCTGCCAGCCGGTTGATGTGCTGCGGTACGATCACGAAATTGCCGACCGTCTCGCACAGCTCGCGCTGGACCTGTCCTCTTGGCCAGACGGTGTTCCAAAAAGAGTCGTCCGGCACAGCGCGGGGCAAGACGTGTTCGACGGTGGCGTCTTCTTCGGGGCTGATGGGCTCGCCATTCTCAAGCGCCGCATTCAGGCGGAGCGCGATGGCGCGCCGCTGGGCGAAATTGCCGAACCGGCCGGTCAGCCTGTCGCGCACCTTGCGCACATCATCCTTTGAGAAATAGAGCGGACCGCCGCCATTGAGCAGCGGCTTGCCGGCGAGGATCGCCTGGGTCACCTTCTGGTAGCGCTTCTGGCGCGGCCCGCGATCGGTGACATACAGCATCATCACATAGGCGAAGCGTTCCAGCTTCTTGAAGAATTCGAGCGCCTGCGCGCCGTCTTTCGGATTCTGGTAGATGTAGGCGACGGCAGGCACCTTCCAGAGGGAATGATCGATCAGCCGCAAATGGTCGAGCGGCGCCTTGATGGCGGCGCTGTATTCGCCATAGTCGGGATCCCCCTTCAGCACCATGCGGAACGCCTCGACATAGCGCGGCAGATCCTGGTCGAGGAAGGTCTTAGCATCGACTTTGCTGAGCACATTCTTGGCGAACTCGTTCGCCGTCTTCCCTTTCGGATTCTTCGTGTAGAACTGTCGGATGATATTCATCAGCTCGTCGAGGCCACCGCCGCCGAGCTTGGCCTCGTGGTCCAGCCACTGCCGGGCATAAGCGCTTGCCTCTTCAACCGGGAGGTCGGCTTTCTGCAGGATTTCGGTCTTGACGATATCGTGGCTGTTGGGCGCCTTGCCGCGCGTATTGAGGACGCGGAACACATCATATCCGCCATTCCAGTCGGGCACGCTTACGCGCACGAGCACAACACGGTCCCGGATGGTTTCGAACAGCGCCTGCCGTTGGGCCGGTGAGAGCTTCTTGAGCTGCTTTTCGAGCCAGCGGACGTTTTCCTGCATGCGGCTGTGATTGGACGATTCATCGGTCTCGATG
>NZ_JBARZC010000013.1:0-2790 GCF_049649345.1 Henriciella sp.
GCCAGACTGACGATTCCGTTGAGGTCTATCTCGGCGCGGAGTTCATCGCCGTCGTCTACAAGGATGTCGATGAGGGCGAGACGTCCTATCAGTTCCAGATGACGGTGCTGGCCGAGGATCTCGGCTGATCGAAAGGCTGACATCTCATGCTGCTGTGCGCTGACCGGCTTACCAAACGCTTCGATCAGACGCTTGCGGTCAGTAATGTCAGCTTTGGCCTTGAGCCCGGCGAGACGCTCGCCCTGATCGGCCATTCCGGTTGCGGGAAAACCACGACTTTGAAAATGCTGAACCGGCTGATCGAGCCTGATGAGGGCTCGCTCATGCTGGGCGGCGTCAATGCTTTCGACATGCCGGGCCATGAATGGCGCAGGCGTATCGGCTTTGTGATCCAGCATGCGGGCCTCTTTCCGCACAGGACGGTGGCCGAGAATGTACTGGTGACGCCGCGCCTTCTCGACTGGGATGAGGCGCGCCAGCAGGACAAGCTTGAAGCGCTGCTGGATATGGTTGGTTTGCCGGCGAGCGACTATGCAGACCGCTACCCGGCAGAGCTTTCAGGCGGCCAGCGCCAGCGCATTGGTCTTGCGCGCGCTCTGGCGGCAGAACCTGAAATTGTCCTTATGGACGAGCCGTTTGCCGCGCTCGACCCGCTCACCAAGACCGGCCTGCTCGAAGACATAGACCGGCTAAAGTCTAAGCTGGGATTTGCCGCCGTTATGGTCACGCATGATTTTGGCGAAGCGCTGCGCCTTGCAGACCGTATCGCCGTCATGGACCGGGGCGAGATCGTGCAGGAAGGCACCGCGGAAGACCTTATCCGTTCACCCGCGAACGAGACAGTCAGCGATCTTCTGGCAGCCCCTCAGCAAATGGCGGCAAGCATCTCGCGTGCTTTCGGGCCGGGCTGATGGGCGGGATGTTCGCGGAAGAATTCGCTGTCTTTCCCGGCCACTATGCCGGCCACTTGAAGCTTGCTCTTGGCGCGCTGATGACCGGGCTTCTGGTCTCGCTGCCGGTTGGAATTCTGGCGTCCCGGCGCGACGCCCTGGCCGGACCGGCGCTCGCGACAGCCAGCGTTATCCAGACCATTCCTGGCATCGCGTTGCTGGCGCTCATGGTGCCGCTGATGGGCGGTATGATCGGCTTCTGGCCGGCCTTCGCAGCGCTCTCGCTCTATTCCATCCTGCCGATCCTCCGAAACACGATTGTCGGCCTGCGCGGCGTTGATGCTGATGTTCGTGAAGCGGCTCTGGCCGTCGGCATGACAGCTCGCCAGCGTTTGCGGCAGGTCGATCTGCCGCTGGCGGCCCCGGTGATTGTTGCGGGCTTGAGAACAGCCTCAGCCTGGGTGGTTGGAACAGCAACGCTCTCGACCCCCGTCGGCGCGCGCAGCCTTGGCAATTACATCTTCCAGGGCCTGCAGACGCGAAACTGGGGCGCTGTCCTGTTTGGCTGTCTTGTATCAGCGGCCTTGGCGCTCGCGCTCGATCAGGTGATCGCGCAGTTCGAGAAATCGGCGCAGGACAGGTCCAGACCGCGCGCCATTGCGGGCGTCATCGGGCTTTGTCTTATCATCGCGCCGGCGCTGAGCGTCTTTGCAGGACAGCGGGCGACGACAGGTCTGGCGCCCGGCAGCCCTTCGGCGGCGGTATCGTCCCTCGAAGGACAGACAATCGTCGTCGGCAGCAAGGGCTTTACCGAGCAGTACATTCTCGCAGACCTCCTGAAACGCACGCTTGAAGCCAAGGGCGCCCGCGTCGAGACACGCGACGGTCTTGGCACGACAGTGGCGTTCGACGCCCTCGCGAGCGGGTCGATCGATGTCTATGTGGACTATACCGGCACGATCTGGGCCGCGCTGATGGAGCGCGATGAACCGGCTCAGCGGTCTGCCATGTATGCCGGGGTCTCGGCCTGGCTTCTGAATGAACGCGGCGTGATGGCCTTCGGTAAGCTCGGTTTCGAAAACGCATATGCCTTCGCGACAAGCCCGCAAACGGCGGAAGCGAACGGGCTGGAGACGATTGAAGACCTCGCCGGGCTCGACCTGTCGATCGCGAGCGATCCGGAATTCTTCGGCCGGTCGGAATGGACGCGGACGCGCGATTCGTATGGGCTGCAGGCGCTCGTTCCGCGCAGCATGGATTCGGCCTTCATGTATGACGCTGTGAGGAATGGCGAGGTGGGGCTTGTCACCGCTTATACGACCGACGGGAGGATCGATGCGTTTGATCTTGTCCTGCTGGAGGACACGCTGGACGTCCTGCCGCCTTATGATGCCTTTATCCTTCTCTCGCCTGACGCGCAGGAGAACACCGCGCTGCTCAATGCCCTAGAGCCGTTGCAGGGCGCGATCAGCACAGAGCTGATGCGCCAGGCCAATTCCAAGGTCGACATCGAGCGCCAGAGTGTGGGTGAGGCCGGAGCGTGGTTATATGAGCAGATTCTCGGCGAAGAAGAGTAGGTGAATGCTCACCGTGCGGGCTTCTGATGATGGGCCCCAAAACCAAAAACGGGCGCCCGTTCTGAGCGCCCGTCCCTGTGAGCTTTGCATTTCAGGATCAGAGAACGTCCAGCATCTCCGCGACAAGCGGGTGGCGGACGATGTCCTGGCCTTCGAGATAGACGACTTCCGCATCCGAAAGGCTTTCAAGCCTTTCAGCCGCCTGGCCGAGACCGGAGAGGTGCGGCAGAAGGTCTGACTGTGCCGGGTCTCCGGTGACTGCCATGGTCGAGTGCCAGCCGAGCCGCGTCAGCAGCATCTTCAGCTGCGTGTAAGTGCAGTTC
>NZ_JBARZC010000014.1:0-3304 GCF_049649345.1 Henriciella sp.
CTTCATGCCCGTGCGGTTGCCGTGGCCGGAGACGATGGCGAGTTCCTCGTCACGGCTCGGATAGTCGAGGACGTGCTTGAACAGGAATCGGTCGAGTTGGGCTTCGGGCAGGGGATAGGTGCCCTGCTGCTCGATCGGGTTCTGCGTCGCGATCACCATGAAGCGATCATTCAGCCTGTGCGGCTTGCCGTCGATCGTGACCTTGCGCTCCTGCATCGCCTCTAGCAAAGCGGCCTGCGTCTTGGGCGGGGTCCGATTTATCTCGTCGGCGAGCAATATATCGGTGAAGATCGGGCCTTTGGTGAGCGAGAATTCGTTGGTCTGGAAGTTGAAGAGGTTCGTCCCGATGACATCGCCCGGCATCAGGTCCGGCGTGAACTGGATACGCCCGAAATCGAGATCGATGGCGGCGGAAAAACATTGCGTCAACAGTGTCTTGGCTGTGCCAGGCGGGCCTTCGAGCAGGATGTGGCCGGATGAGAACAGCGCGGTCAGCATCAGGTCGACCGTTTCGGTCTGGCCGATCACGGCCTTGCCGACCTCGGCCCTGATCTTCCCGGCAAGCGCCTGAATATCACTTGGTTGCATGCGTCATCTCCTTGCGCCAGCGCCAGATCGCGCGGGCCTTTTGTCTGAGGTCGTCTCTTGATGTGGCAGGCGCAGAAAGCCCACTTCGGATATCTGTCCAGCTTGTCTCGAAGCCCTGCTGCTCGCCCATCCGGTTAAGAAGCGCGGCGACATCTTCCTCGCTTAGCGTCTTTGGCAGGCCGAGCTCCTTGATGAGGGCGCGGCGGGTCAGCGCGAGATAGCCGGGCGCCATGCGCGGTTCGCGTTTGGCCATGCTGATCAGGCCTGCAGAATTGTCCGCGAGCGCCTGCTTGCCGGCTGCGAAGGCAGGCGCTTCGCGCTCTGGCGCGCCGAAGCGGATGGAGGCGGCCCAGCCGATCAGGCCCATCGTGGCGAGCGCAATCAGTGTTGCGCCGAGGAAGGGAATATCGAGCAGGGTTTTCATAAGGCTGCGTGAGCGCTCGAAGCCGTGAATGGTCGCGTCGAAGATGACGGGCTGGCTTTTCCTGCGGCTGACCAGGTCGATGATGGAGAGGCCCGTGACGGCATTTTCGGATCGCGCCAAGCCGAAATTGTTGAGCACGTCCGGGTCCGACAGGACGTAGATTTCTTCTTCGCCAAGCTGAGACAGGAGCTGGCCGCCCGGTCGTCCGATGATTTCGGTCAGTGCGTCCGATTTCACCACCTGCATCTCATGGTCGAAGACGGGGGATACCTCACCGAAAGGCGTTTCGAGCGCGCCGGGATTGCGCAGGCGGACCACGCTCGCATCTGCTTCCACGAGGCCCAGCATGGCATCGACAGCGTCTATATCGGCGAGCCTCGTGTCGAGTTCGAAGGCGCGGCGTGCCGGGTTGGTCAGGAATCGCCATTTTGGCAGCACGATGAGTGCGGGCGGGGCAATATCGTCAATGTCGAAGTTGCGCCCGTAGAGCGGCATGGTGATGATGAGCAGGCGGCCGTCGCTGGTCTCCAGCCGGTTTCGCAGGCGCGAGGTGCTGACGGAGCGACCTTCGGCTTCCAGCATATCGATGAGGCCGGCATAGCCGGAGGCCGAGCGTGAATAGGGCGTGGGGCCTGGCCGGTCGCGGCTGGCAAGGTCAGGCGACCAGGCCATCAGCGCCATGACGGCGGCAAATGAGAGTAGACCCACAGCCAGCAGGATGAAGATGACGCGGCCCGAAAAGGGGTTTTCGGCTCTGGGGAGGCGTTCGCTCATGCGGCGGCTCCGCCAAACGCAAAGTCCTCATAGGATTTGCGCGCCGATTGCCAGCCATCCCGGTCGACCGAGCGCCCGCCGAAGAAGCTCGTCTCGACAATGCGGATGATCGGGGCGAGCGCTTGGCGGGCCTTCTGCGGGAGGTCCGAGAGCGACTGGATTTCGCGGGCAGTCAGCGACTGCGGCACGCCGCCAGCACGTTTTTCGCGCAGATCCTCAATCGAGCGGAAGAGGAGAAGATGCACCGCTTCGGCAAACTTGCCCTCAGCGGCGAGCGCATCGGCCTGTTCGAGCAGGGCGACAGCCTGTTTCTGGTCTGGCCTCTGGTCGTCGATCTCGGACGTGTCTGGCCCGGCTTCAGCTTTCTTGCGGCCAAACCGGATGCCGACAATGTCGCCGAACATGTACCAGAGCGCGTAGATGATCGCCGCCGCGATCACGCCGAACATCAGGAGTTTGAACAGGCCGCCAAATGTGCGGAAAAACCAGGCGAAGAAGTCTGCAATCGCATCGAGGAAGGAATTGCGCTGCCGGGGTTCGATCTCCATCGGCTCCGGTTCCCATTCGGCGCGCTCGGTCTGCAGTCTTTCATTTTCGACATGTCGTTCGACAAGCTGTTCGACGCGTTCGCGGTCCAACTGGCCTCTCGGCTCATTGCCCCGGTTGAGAACCCTGTCGACCGGATCCTGTTCAACAACGACGGGCGCATCAGGGCCGAGAACACTGGAGTCGCCCTGGGCAATCGCTGACGACATACCGCTCAAGGCAACAAACCAGGCGATGAGGATCGTCCGGACAGTTTCCCTCACGCAGTCTCCCTCCTTTGCCTGATGGCAGATGCGCCACCAAAGCTTGAGATCATGACTATTTCAGAGCAACAGCGCGGCGTCCATGGGGCTCTTGAGAAAGCCGGGCCAAGCGCGCATATGGGCGGCGAACTGCAGCAAGGACATCAGATGGACCGCAAAGCCCGCTACGAAGAGTTGAAAGCCGAGATTGAAAGCATCGTCGCCGGCGAGACCTATGTGCCGGCGCGCTATGCCTCGGCGGCCTGCCTGCTTGCCGAAGCCTTCCGTCCGCGTTTTTTCTGGACGGGCTTCTATGTGGTCGATCCCCAGAAAGCCGATGAGCTTGTCGTCGGTCCCTATCAGGGCACGCTGGGCTGCCTGCGCATTCCGTTCGGGAAGGGCGTTTGCGGGGCGTGTGCCGCTCAGGCAGAGACACTTATCGTACCGGATGTGCATGAATTCCCCGGCCACATCGCCTGCGACAGCCGGTCCAATTCCGAAATCGTGGTGCCGGTATTTGATGCAGAGGGCAGGCTGGTGGCCGTGCTCGATGTTGATTCGACCGAGTTCGATGCCTTCGATGAGGTCGACCGCGAGGGTCTGGAAGCAATCTGCAAGATCCTGCTGACAGCCTAGCCGAGAAGCGTCGCATTCGGGCCAATAAGGTCTGACAGCGTCCCCTGATGCTTGCTGTCGAGATCTGACCAGGCGCTTTTCAGCGCCTCTAGAC
>NZ_JBARZC010000015.1:0-13469 GCF_049649345.1 Henriciella sp.
GACAGGGAGGCTCTGGTACGGCCATTAAGGCGCTTGGCCAGACAGGCATGGACGGAAACATATCAACTCCGAACGCAGAGACCGCCAACCGGCGAGCCCGACTGCAGGCGGTGTTGCGTGATCGCAGGACCCGCCTGCTCATGGGGGCTGTTCTTGGCGTGATCGCGATCGTCGTCATCGGCCGGTTTCTGGCCGACCGCGCCGCCTATGTCTCGACAGCGGACGCCCGGATCGCCGCCGACATGATCGCTGTGTCCACCGATATTTCCGGCCGGATTACGGAGGTCGCCGTCAGCGAAGGCGATACGGTGTCCGAAGGCGACATCCTGTTCAGGATCGATGATCGCGAAGCGGCCCTTGCGCTTCAGCAATTTGAAGCCGAAGCAGACCGCCTGCGCGCCGAAATTACCCGCGAGGAAACCCGCGCATCTCTGACCGCTTCCAAGGCCGGCAGCGAAGTCGCCGCCCGCGCCGCCGGAACGCAGTCGGCATCCGCTTCTGTCCAGTCCGCTCAGTCCGATTACCAGACGGTAAGCCTCGATTATGAACGCACCAAGGATCTGTTCGACAGAGGCCGCGTCGCTCGCGCCGCCCTCGACCAGGCACAGAACGCGCTCGACACCGCAGAACAGGCGCTGCGCCGCGCAGAAGCCGAGCGCCAGCGCGCCGCCGCCGAGCAGCGAACAGCCAGCATTGCCGGCGAGGAAGTCCAGCTCATCGATCACGATCTGGCGGTCCTTCGCGCCGCCCTGCACCAGGCCGAAGCGCGCGTCGCCGCCCAGCAGGTCGTTGTCGAACAACACCTGATCAAAAGCCCGGTGGACGGGGTCGTCGACGAGCTCTTCTATGATGCTGGCGAGCATTCCCTGCGCGGCTTCCGCATGGCGCTGGTTCACAATCCCGGCAATGTCTGGGTCTCGGCCAATATCAAGGAAACCGATATCCGCCATATTCGTCAGGGCGCGCCCGTAACGGTCCGCGTCGACAGCTATCCAGATCTCAGTTTCGAGGGCGAAGTGGAGCGCATCCATGATGCAACGATTGCCGAAGCCGCCCTGATGCCCAATCCGAACGCGAATGGCGTCTTCACCAAGATCACCCAGCGGATCGGGGTGAGCATCGTGCTCGACGACGCATCCGTTCCGCTGCGCCCCGGGACAATGGTCCGCGTGCGGATCGAGAAGCAGGACGGCGAGCCTGCAAGCAGCGCGCGGTGAGCATTAGCGGGCCTTCGCCGCGCCCTCGCGCGTTTCGTGCGCCGCTTCCCTTGCCTGACGACATCCCGCCGCTGGCAAATCAGGCTGTAAAAGACCGCTTTGCCCAATTCGGCTCGATCTATCGCTGGCTGCTGCTCTTCTCGATGCTGGTCGGCTCGATGTCGACCCTGCTGGCGGCGACCACGATCAATGTCGCCCTGCCGGCGATCATTGGCGCATTCGGCCTCGGCCAGGACCAGGCGCAATGGATGTCGACGGCCTTTCTTGCAGCCTCGACCCTCGCCATGCTGGCGAACGCCTGGGCCATATCGAATTATGGCCCGCGCGCGACTTATGTGTTTGGCATGCTGGTCTTTATTGCCGGCTCTCTACTCGGCGCGGTCAGCGGAACACTCGAAATGCTGATCGTCTCGCGGGCCATGCAGGGCATCGCAGCGGGGCTGCTGCAGCCCATGTCCATGTTCCTCATTTTCCAGACCTTCCCGGACCATCAGCGTGGCACGGCGATCGGCATCTTCTCCATCGGCGTCGTGCTTGCGCCGGCGTTCGGCCCGGCGCTTGGCGGCATCGCTGTCGACCTGTCGAGCTGGCGGCTGGTCTTTGTGGCGACCGTCCCGCTGGCTCTGGTTGCACTCGCCGCAGCGCCCGTGCTTATGCCCAATGTCGACCCTGAACTGAAAGCCCAGAAACGCCCCCTCGACTGGCAGGGCCTCATCCTGATCTCAATCGGTATAATTTCGCTTCTGTCCGGCTTTGCAGGCGGCAACCGGGATGGTTGGGATTCAGACATCTCCCTGCTCAAATTCTCGATCGGTACGCTCGCGCTCGTCGCCTTTTTCTTCTGGGAACGACAGCACGCCTTTCCGGCATTGAACCCGGCCATCTTCAAGTACCGCCAGTTCTGGTCGACAGGCCTCATCATCGCAGCGACAGGGCTGGCGATCTATGGCTCGACCTATCTCATCCCGCTCTTCGTCCAGCTCGTCCAGCACTACTCGCCGACAGCCGCGGGCATCATGATGATCCCGGCCGGGCTCGCCATGGTGATCGGCTTTCCGATCGCAGGCCGCCTCAGCGACCGGGTCGACCCGCGCTTCCTGCTCGGCTTTGGCATTATCTGCTTTGCGCTCTCGGCCTATCTGCTGTCCCACGTCACCCAGTTTACGCCGTACTGGCCTCTGGTCTACTGGATCATACTGAGCCGGGTCGGCATCAGCTTCTGCATGCCGCCTGCAAATACGACGGCCGTGCGCGCTGTGCCGCCGCACCTGCTCGCCTCGGCCACGGGCGGTGCGTCTTTCCTGATGCAGGTTGGCGGCGCTTTCGGTGTGAACCTGCTTGCAATCCTCTTGCAGAGACGCCTCCTGTTTCACGGCGAACACCTCTCGTCAGCGCTGAATGAATCCAATTCCGAGCTTGCCTACACGCATGCCCTGGTGGCGCGAGAACTCGAAGCCTCCGGCATGTCTCCCCTGCCCGCCTTTCAGGCCGCGTTCGGAGAGCTGGGCCGGCAGGTCTCCGTCGAAGCGAGTGTGCTAGCCTTCCGCGATTGCTTCTTCGTGATTGCGGTCTGGTTCGCGCTCGTCATGTTCGTGCTTTTGCTGATGCCGAAACCGAAACTGCAGGCGCGCCCGTCCGCGCCAAACCCGCAAAAATGAGAGCGCCGGCGTGCGCACGGCATTCGGCCACCGGCTGGTTACGGGTTGAGGCTTGATCAGGAGGGCGTCTGAATGTGAGAATAGCGGATGGCATACTCCTTTCGCGCATCAGACAACTCTGTTGAACAAGGCCTCTGCCGGATCGCCATCAGCCAGCTTGAGTCCGGGCTTGAGGAACTTTGCGACGATAGCATGGCACGGTCCGCAAAAGTCCACGCTGCGCGAAAGCGCTGCAAGAAGATGCGCGGCCTGGTCCGTTTCGTCCGCTGCTCCTTTGATGACTATTCAGGCGAGAATAAGATTTTCCGCGATGCTGCGAGAACGCTTTCAGACGCACGAGACGCAACCGCCCTGCTCGCCACGGCCGACGCGCTGGAGACCCATTTTTCCAAAGAGCTGAAGAAAGCGGCGCTCAACCCGCTGCGCGATCGTCTCGAAACGAAAAAAGCCGCGCTCGATGACGACGAGATCGAGAGCCGGTTGGCAGACATGGTCGCCGTATTCGAAAACGCGCTTGAGCGGGTTAAGGACTGGTCACTGGGCGAGACGGGTCCCGATGCTTTCACCGGCGGCGTTGCCAAAACATATGACCGCGCCCGAAAGGCGATGGCGAAAGCGCGCAAGACCGGCAAGGCAGACGACTTTCACGCTTGGCGAAAACGGGTCAAATATCACAGGTACCATGCGCGTCTCGCCAAGCGGATCTGGCGGCCCGTGCTGGACGGCCGGGTCGAGGAGGCGGACGCGCTCTCGGATGATCTCGGTGATCATCACGACCTCGCCGTCTTGACGACAGCTGCGAAGGAGGCGCTCGGACCCGACGCTGAAACGGCGGAATTGGTCGAAGGCCTTGCCCGCGCCCGCCAGGCGCAGATTGAGGCGTCCTGCTTCGAGCGCGGCGAAAAGCTGTTTTCAGAAAAGGGCGCAGCTCTTGCCGAGCGTTGGGAAGGCTGGTGGCGCGCAGGATTTCAATAGACCACGACATCGAACGTCAGACCTTGCCGCTCATCACCCCCCTGAGCACGCAAAGCCGTTTGGAGACACTCGATGGGTCTGGCGCCTTCCCGTAAAGCTGCCTCAGCCTGAAGTGCGCGACGGCCGGCCGGATCGCTTTTGGCACTTTCGGCACGACCGGCCCGTAGCCGACACGCTCGCCCCGCCTGAGAGCTGCGAAATGCGGCGCGATCGTGCTGATATGCTGCCCCCAGCCATGCGCGTCGGCGAGGACACGCGCGGCTGTTGCCGTCAGATGGCTTTCCGGCTGAAGCGCGCGGTCGGAGGCGTCGAAAGCGTCTTCATACTGGTCGACGAGCCGCTGCAAGGCATCGATCCTGTAGCGGTTCTCGGCCAGCATGTCAGCGAGCGCACCGACCACATTGTGAGCGCGCGGCGGCTTGCCAGTCTCGATTTCCTCCAGCGCATCGCGCCACCATTGAAAGCGGATCGCGCCCAGGCCAGGCTCCGTTACAACAATGCGAACACGGGCCAGTTCATAGGCAAAGGCGTAGAGCGCGATCAGGGCGCGGCGTTCGGGCTTGGCCGCATAGCGCGACGAAATCCAGCGGTCTTCATCGCCTTTACGCACTCTTTGATCGATAATTGCCCATATTTCAGGGCTTGTGAGGGTGGCAGAGTCTGGCATGGAACCCATATGAAGTGCGACGCGCTAGAATAGATGAAACATATGCAAGGAGACCCACATGGCCTTTGAACTTCCACCCCTACCTTATTCCCGCGATGCCCTCGCACCACACATCTCAGAAGAGACGCTGAATTACCACTATGGAAAACACCATCAGGCGTATGTGAACAATCTCAACAAGATGATTGATGGCACAGACCTCGAAGGCAAGCCGCTCGAAGAGATCATCGAGACCGCAGAGGCAGACAGCTCCAAGGCCGGCCTCTTCAACAATGCCGCCCAGGTCTGGAACCACACCTTCTACTGGCACTCGATGAAACCCGGTGGCGGCGGCAAGCCGTCCGGCGCGATCGCTGACAAGATCGATTCCGATTTCGGCTCCTACGACAAGTTTGCCGAAGAATTCAAAGGCGCTGGCGGCGGCCAGTTCGGGTCCGGCTGGGCCTGGCTCGTGCTGAAGAATGGCAAGCTTGAAGTGCGCAAGACGCCGAATGCCGAGACGCCGCTTACCGAAGACGGCGCAACCCCGCTCCTGACCATGGATGTCTGGGAGCACGCCTATTATCTCGATTACCAGAATTCGCGCCCGAACTATATGCAAGCCTGGCTCGAAAGCGTAGTGAACTGGGACTTCGCCAACCAGAACCTGGCTGACGCGAACTAGACGCTTTAACGATCCATACCGCTTACCGGCTGGCCCGTCTCCGCAAGGGGGCGGGCCAGTCTTATTTCCAGCGCTGACTTGACCTGAAGCGTGCCGGCACGATGCGGTGTACGGCCTCGGTTGCGCTGGAGACACAGCGCAGAGCGCAAATTGCGCAGCTGGAAAGGAAGCCTTTCGCACGTGCGAGAATTCGGCTATGGCGGCGCCAATATGTATTTCCGGGCATGGAAGCGCCCGGGTCTGCCGCCATCCGGGCGGCTCTACCGAGCGACAATGATTCCAAACTCCCGAAAGACACAGATTTGACCGACGAACAGACCGACACTCCGAAAACCACCTTTGCCGCCCTTGGCCTTGGCGCGAAAATTCTTCAGGCTATCGAGGAAGCCGGCTATGACAGCCCGACCCCGATCCAGGCGGAAGCCATCCCGCATGTCCTGCTGGGCGGCGACGTCACCGGCATTGCGCAGACCGGAACAGGCAAGACGGCCGCCTTCGTGCTGCCCATGATCCACCGGCTCGAACAGGGCCGCGCCCGCGCCCGAATGCCCCGTACACTGATCCTTGCGCCGACCCGCGAACTCGCCGCACAGGTCGCCGAGAATTTCGAGAAATATGGCAAGCATCTGAAACTCAACATGGCGCTGCTGATCGGCGGGGTCTCGTTCAAGGACCAGGAACAAAAGCTGATGCGCGGCGTGGACGTGCTGATCGCGACGCCAGGCCGGCTGATCGACCAGTTCGAGCGCGGCAAGATCCTTCTGACGGGCGTCGAAATCCTCGTCATCGACGAAGCCGACCGGATGATGGATATGGGCTTCATCCCGGACATCGAGAAAATCCTCGGCATGCTGCCGCCGCGCCGGCAGACGCTGCTCTTCTCGGCGACGATGCCGCCGGAAATCGCAAAGCTCGCCAAGACGTTTCAGAAGCATCCAAAGCGGATCGAAGTCGCCAGTCAGCAGATGACGGCGTCGACGATTACCCAGCACGTCGTGAAGATTTCGCGCAATGACGACAAGGCCAAGCGCACTGCGCTGCGCCGCATCATCGAAGCGCGCAAAGTCAAGAACGGGATTGTCTTCTGCAACCGCAAGCGCGAAGTGGATGTTGTCACCAAATCGCTGATCAAGCATGGCTTCGATGCCGCGGCCATCCATGGCGACCTGCCTCAGGCCTATCGCACGCAGACGCTCGACCGGTTCCGCGACGGCGAGCTGACCCTGCTCGTCGCGTCCGATGTCGCCGCACGCGGCCTCGACGTGCCGGATGTAAGCCATGTGTTCAACTATTCCCCGCCGCCAAAGGACGAGGATTATGTCCACCGGATCGGCCGGACGGGCCGCGCCGGGCGCGAGGGCGAAAGCTTCACCATTGTCAGTCCCGCGGACGGCAAGTCCTGGGACGGCGTCATGAGGCTGATCCAGGCCGAAGTGACTGACTTCATGCCTGAAGGCCTCGCAGACGAAATTGAAAACCTGCCGGAAGAGACAGGTGGCCGCAAAGGCCGCGGACGTGGCAGAAGCAGCGGGCGCAGTGGTGCTGGCGGCAGCAGCAGCGGTAGCCGGGGCGGCTCTCGCGGTCGACGCGGGCGCTCGGACGACCAGCCGCAAAACGACGCGAAGACCGAAAAACCGGACACCAAAGCCCCTGCCGAAGCGGACAAGAAACCCGCATCCAAGTCCAAGGATGACACCCCGCAGAAAGCGTCCAGGCCCGAAGGCGGCAAGCCGAAATCCAGGCGCGGCGACAGTGGAAAATCATCCGGCAGGTCGCGCAAGAAGGACCTCGAACCGACCAATGACGGCGTGCGCGGTTTTGGCGGCGATGTGCCGGATTTCCTGAAGCGCTAGGCACACGTTTCAGCCCCGAACAAATCGATTGGCATCGATGAGCCTCTGAATTAGGCTTTTACCATAAGGTAATTGCCCGAGGAGGCTTCTGCTTGAAGTTCATGTTCAGGTCGGTCGCACTGGCGATCTGCTCGATTGCCATCGCGTGCAGTTGCGCAAATGCTGAAGCATCAAAGCCTCCAATCGAGGCCTATGGCTCCCTGCCAAAGGTCATTGCGACCGATATCTCGCCAGACGGCTCAAAAGTGGCGCTCGTGATGAACACGTCGGTCGGCGTTGTCCTTGTCATTTATGAAAAAGGAAAAGGCACGACCAAACGCTTTGATGCAAATGCAGTCAGAACCAATGGCGTCCTGTTTGCAGACAATGACACTGTTGTCATTAAAGCCTCAGAGGCGGCCCAAACCTGGGGCTTTCGCGGCCAGTATGAATATTCCGCCGCGATTGCGATGGATCTGCAGTCTGGCGACGCGATGCAGTTGCTGTCTCGCGCTTCCGGCCTTTTTCCGGCCCAAAGCGGCCTCGGAAGAGTGGTCGGCCGGCGCGATGATGGAACCTTGATGATGCCGGCTTTCGTGGGTGAGGCGCGTTCAGACCCGGCATACAGTCTGATGAAGGCCAACCCGGACAGCGGTTACGCAAGAGTCGAGCAGAAAGGAACACGCCAGACGATCGACTGGTTTGTCGACGCACAGGGCGAACCGCTGTTTCGCGAGGATTACAATAACAGCCGGAACACATACAGCCTTCAGTTCCATGATGGAAAGCGCTGGAGGGAAGTGACCGAAATAGACGCGCCCGAGATTCCGTTTGCGACGGTCGCCGTTACCGAGGACCAAACCGGCCTCTATTTCATCTCGAATGATGACGTAGAGGGTGGGTTTTCGTCGATATCGCGCATCAACAGTGATGGAACGATCGATCGCGCTCTCTTTTTCCGGGAGAATGCTGACATCGAGCATGTCCTGCACGACATCAATCGCAAATTTCTCGGCGTACAATATTCCGGCACGTTTCCGAGCTACGATATCGTTGACAGCAAGCTGAAGAAGAGCGTCGACGCCACGCTCGCGCGTTTTCAGAATGCGCGTGTCGAACTGGAGTCCTGGTCTGAAAACCGCGATTTCGTCCTCTACACACTGTTCGACGGCTATTCCGTGCCGCTCGTGTTTCTGCATGACGTCAAGGCAGACGACTATACGATGCTCAGCCGGTCTTATGATGACATTCCCGATGATGCGGTGGGGATCGTCTATGCCATCGAATATCCCGCCAGGGACGGTCTCGCCATCCCCGCCATCGTGACGACGCCTCCCGGTGTTGACTTAGCCGCTGGCGTAAAACTCCCCATGATCGTGATGCCGCATGGCGGCCCACAGTCACACGACGTTTACGGTTTCGACTGGATGGCCCAGTTCTTCGCCAATCGGGGCTACGTCGTCCTGCAGCCGAATTTCCGCGGCTCTTCGGGATTTGGCGGCGACTTCACTGCCGCGGGTAGCGGCGAATGGGGCGGTAAAATGCAGGACGATGTTACAGACGGCGTTCAGGCGATGATCAAGAACGGGTTCGCAGACCCTGACCGCATCTGTATTGTCGGGGCAAGCTATGGTGGCTACTCCGCGCTGATGGGCGGCGCCACCACGCCGGACCTTTACAAGTGCGTCGCAGCGGTCGCTCCGGTGACGGATCTACCGAAGATGATGGGCGACGCCATTCGTGAACGCGGGCGCGATCACTGGGTGGTCGCGTATTGGCGCCGCATAATGGCCAAGGGTGATACAAGCACCAACAAGCTGAAAGAGATTTCGCCCATAGAGCACGCCGCTGCATTCAAGGCCCCGGTGATCCTCATTCACGGAGAAGACGACACCGTTGTCGACTTTGACCAGAGCCGCGCCATGGAACGCGCTTTGAAACGCGAGGATGCGGATGTCGAGCTCGTGAGGCTGAAGACAGGCGACCACTGGATGCGTACCAGCGAGAACCGGCTGGCGACGCTGCGCGCGCTCGATGCGTTCGTCGAAAAATCAATTGGCGGTCAGGTCTCAGAGCTGTCAGCCAATTGATGTCGCGTCGGCGTTGCCATTTGCTTCCCTAGGGAACGGAGGCTTGTCGAAGATGATCGTGTGGCGGGTGCCGGATGGTCCGGTGTCGCAGCGCACCTCTGCATTGAGCACGCCGGTGAGTGAGGAGACGAGCAGAGTGCCTATGCCCGTGCCGCTCGCATGACGCATGCCCTCACGAATGCCGACCCCATTGTCTGACACCGCCACGCGGATCTGATCGCCAGCCCCGTCGAGCTCGAGTTCGAGATGGCCCTCCTCACGCCCCTCGAAGGCGTATTTACAGGCATTGGTCAGCAGTTCGGTCACGGCGAGACAGAGCGAGACCGCCTTGCTGATCGGCAGGACAATCTCTCCTGCAAGAACCGTCTCCAGGGTCAGCTCGCGTTCGCCTCTATATGTGTCGACGAGCTGCGAACACAGATCCGGCAGCAAGCGGTTGCAATCGACCCTGTCATGCGTGCCGAGTTCGTACAGGCTCCGGTGGGTCGCAGAGATGACATCGATCCTGTCGCGCGTCTGTGACAGCGCCGCATGGGCTTCGGGATCCTTGATCCTGTAGAGCGGAAGCGACACGATCGAGGAGACGATCTGCAAACTGTTCCGGACCCGGTGATTGACCTCGAACAGGAGCGTTTCCTTCAGTTTGAGCGCTTCCTTTAGCTGCACCTCCGCCTCATGACGCAGCGTGTCATTGCGCATGGTCAGCACTGCGCCAATCTGTTCGCCGGTTTCGCCGCGGACAGGCCGCGCCGTTCCGACCGCGACAACGACCGAATTGTCGGGCCGCCTGATCTTCCAGGCCGCATCGATGACTGTCTCGCCGCGAACGGCCCGCGCCAGCGGAAGCTCATGAGACGGATAAGGCTCGCCCTCCATCGTCAGAAGCTGGTAGGTTTCGCTATAGGCTTCAGGCGCCGCATCGAGGCGGACCTGCCCGTGGATCTCCTCGGCAGCCCGATTGACCGTCAGGATACGGCCTTCAGAATCCGTGACGATTACGCCCTCACCCAATTGTTCGAGCACATTCGCCTTGAAGCGTTCAATTGAACTCAGCATTCCCTATCCCTGAGCAACAACCTGCCAGTTCGCGCCAGACCCTGTAATGACGCTTTCTATATTAGCGGGAAGAGGCGCGCTATCTTTTTACGCGCGAGGCCACCTGTTTGCGATACTTTTCGCCATAGGGTGGGCGGATCATGGCCAGAAGGTCTGCGCCGATCTGAGTGTAGACAGACTTCTTATGGCTGAACTCCCTGAACCCGTCGATGCCGTGATAGGAGCCCATGCCAGACGGGCCAACCCCGCCGAAGGGCATGTCTTCCTGTGCAACATGGAAGATGACGTCATTCACCGTGACACCGCCTGAGGTCGTATTGTTGAGCACATAGTCGCGCTCGCTCGCATCTGCACCGAAATAATAAAGACCCAGCGGGCGCGGATGCGCATTGACATAGCTCACCGCTTCTTCTGCCTTCGAATAGGATTTGATCGGCAGGATCGGGCCGAAAATCTCGTCCTGCATCACCTTCATCTCATCGGTCGGATCGACAATGATGTGCGGCGCCATCTTGTGGTGCGGCTGCTGGCTGAAATTCTCGTCCTTCGGATTGATCTCGATGATTTCGGCGCCTTTTGAGCGGGCGTCGTCTAGATAGGAATTCAGCCGGTCGAAATGGCGCTGATTAACGATGGAAGTATAGTCGTCATTGTCCTTGAGGCCCGACGGGAACATCGTCTCGACCGCGCTGGTGGCGTGCTGGATGAATTCCTTCGTCTTCTCTTTCGGGACAAACGCGTAGTCCGGCGCGAGACAGATCTGACCGGCATTCAGCGTCTTGCCCGCCATGATCCGCTTGGCCGCCTTGTCGAGATCAGCCGATTCGCCAAGGATCACTGGCGACTTGCCGCCCAATTCGAGCGTGAGCGGTACGAGATTATCGGCGGCCGCACGCATCACATGGTGCGCAATCGAGGTCGCGCCGGTGAAGACGAGATGGTCGAAGGCAAGGCCAGAGAAGGACGCGCCAATATCCGGCCCGCCGGTCACGACCGCCACCTCCTCTTCGGAATAGTACTCGCCGAGCAGCTTTTTCATCAGCTCTGAGGTCGCCTCGGTGAATTCCGACGGCTTGATCATGGTGCGGTTCCCCGCAGCGAAAACGCCGGCCATCGGGGTGAATGTCAGGTTCACCGGGAAATTCCACGGGCTGATGATGCCGACCACGCCCTTTGGCTGGAAATGCAGGCGCGCCTTGGCGCCCATCAGGTTCAGCGGGAACTCTGTCGAGCGCTTCTCAGGCTTCATCCAGGATTTTACGTGTTTCTTGGCGAATTTCAGCGCGCCAATGGAGCCTGCAATATCGGTAAAATCGGACTGGTCCTTCGAGCGGTGCCCGAAATCCTCGCACATCGCCTCGTTGAGCGCCTTGCCATGCGTGACGAGCAGGTCAATCGAGCGGTCGAGCCAGTCGATGCGTTTTTCGACAGACGGGATGCCATCGCGCAGATGGGCCGCCTTCTGCTTTGCCAGAATGGCGTTCATATCGCCTGATGGTCCACCTTCCAGAGCCATTTCAGTCCTCCCCTTCTGTAATCTTGCTAACACATTGTAGCGCAACCGCGCCTTGAACCAAACACTTCCGCCACGTCACGGTTTTCAGGGGGATTTCTACCGGTAAACTCGACAAAAGATAGCAGGAGGACAGGCCGATGAGTTTCGAGAAAATCACCTATGATGTCGAGGACGAGATCGCCGTCATCGCATTCAATGATCCCAAGACGATGAATGCGGCCGGCGTCGATACCGTCAACGAGCTGAGCCTGGCGCTCGAAAAGGCTGGCGACGAAGCGCGCTGTACGATCATCACCGGCAATGGCCGCGGCTTCTGCTCTGGCGCGAACCTTTCCGGCGGCATGGCCGGCGGCAAGAAATCCGACCGCAAGCCCGATGCCGGCCGCGAACTCGACCGCGTCTACAACCCCTTCATCAAGGCGATCCGGACCCATCCACACCCTGTCATCACGGCCGTAAATGGTGCGGCGGCAGGCGTTGGCTGCTCGATTGCGCTGATGGGCGACTTCGTGATTGCGGCCGAAAGCGCCTATTTCCTTCAGGCCTTCCGGCGCATTGGCCTCGTCCCCGATGGCGGCTCGACCTATCTGCTGGCCCGCACCATCGGCCGCGCCCGCGCCATGGAGATGACGCTGTTCGGAGACAAGATCCCCGCGGCGCAGGCTCTCGAATGGGGGCTGGTCAACCGCGTCGTCGCTGACGACCAGCTGCTCGACGAAGCCAAATCCTACGCCAAGACGCTCGCCGATGGCCCGACGACAGCGCTCGCGCTGATCCGCGACCTAGTCTGGGCCGCCGGAGAAAATGATCTCGACAGCCAGCTACAGGCCGAACGCTTTGCGCAGAGGACTGCTGGCCGCTCGTCTGATTTTGCAGAGGGCGTGAAGGCCTTCCTCGAAAAGCGGCCTGCGGACTTCAGAAAAGCCTGAGATCGAGCAGATCAGCCCTGAGGCAGACCAAGCCGGTAAACCCCTTTGAAATCATCAGGGTCTGCCGGCTTTCCTTTTCGGTAGATTGCAATCTCGCCCCGATGCGCGAGCCGCACGGCGTTGGCGCGGACTTCCCCCATCAGGCTTTGCCAGTTGTCCTCCCGAAACGCGCGGGCCGCTTCTGATGGGCAGACCGTCTTGCCGGCCCCGCGTTCCTCCACCAGACGCAGGATAATCTCTTCCAGCGTCTCTTTCTTCTTCTTTGGCTTGCCTTCTTCCTCGCTCACCAGTCGATGGCCGCATAGACGAGCTGCTGGAATTGCGGGCGGATCGGATAACAGCCGGAGGGGATCATCTGCGTGGCCTGGATGGCGATCAGCTCTTCCTCATAATCGATCCAGAAGAAGGTATTGGCGAGGCCGCCCCAGCTGAACGTACCAACCGAACCGGGCTGCATGGTTTCGGCGACATTGATGATGACACTGCCGCCGAGGCCGAACCCGTTGCCATCCATGCGCGCTTCGGAGAAGGTCTTGTCACCCATCTGCTTGATCGATTTGTTGTCCGGCAAATGGTTCTTGCGCATGAATTCGATCGTCTTCGGGCTGAGAATGCGCGCGCCATCAAGACTGCCGCCATGTAGCAGCATCTGACAGAAGCGGTGATAGTCCCGCAGGGTCGAGACAAGGCCGCCGCCTGCATTCAGCAAAGGCGGCTTAGCCCGGTAGAGTTTCGAAGCGGCGCCTGCATCGTCGCTCATTGCGACATTGCCGGTCTCAGGGTCCTTGCTGTAACAGGCCATGAGGCGTTTGAGCTTCTCATCCGGGACATAAAAGTCGGTATCCGGCATATCCAGCGGACCAAA
>NZ_JBARZC010000016.1:0-3078 GCF_049649345.1 Henriciella sp.
CCACTAAGCTCGCCCATCGCTCACTCCTCTATGCTTTGGTTCGTTGGAGACAGGATCCGGGTCCAGATCTGCGATCGGCACAATGGGCCAAGGCACCCGCGAACCTTGAGTTCATTTTGAGAAATCAGCGACAGCGAAGACCGAAAAGTCTGCCCCGTTTCCGGATTGTAGAGGCGCCCGTTTCGCCATCCATCTGACCCGTTCGAGTAGCCCCAGAGTATGGGCAAACCGTCCAGTGGACGGGACCGCAGGACTTTGTCGCGATTGTTCTCATCGCGTGTGCTGTCCCCAACAATGCCAAGGTCGACTGAAATGAGAGTGCCGCAAGGCGTACCATCTCCGCAATTTGAAATGCGTATATCCGCGCCGTGGCGGACCGTGCGCCAAGTGCCGACAAGGTCAGACAGATCGCCTGCAACAGCCGGGCCGGGCGCCAGGGCGATCGCCAGGACCATCAAGCCGCTAACGCTCCTCATTATCAGATCTCCTTATTTAATGATAACGCGTTATATTTTAAAATCACGGCTTGGTCAAGTCGCTATCCCGGCTTAGGTTTTGCCCATGTCGAAACCCTCTCCCACGACGCCTCGGCCCCGCGGGCGCCCCGCCCTGTCTGATCAGGATATGGCGGACATGCGCAGCCATATTTCAGACTGCGCGCTCCGCCTGTTTCATGAACATGGATATGATGCGGTCTCCATGCGCCGGCTGGCCAAGGAGGCCGACTGCACGGTGATGACGCTGTACCGATACTTCGATCGGAAGATCGACATTCTGACAGCGCTTTGGGCCGAGGTCTTTGCAACGCTATTCGACGAGCTCGATGCGATTGCGGCAAGCGAAACAAATGCGAATCTGCGATTGAATAAAATTGCGTTCGGCTATGTCGATTTCTGGCTCAGTCACCGTGAGCATTACTTTCTGGTCTTCATGTCGAGCGGCATATCCCAGTCCGATGTCAGCATTTTTGTAGATGACGACGGTGTCGTCGAACGGTTCGACATCTTCAGACAGACCATTGAGAGCGTTCTGGGCACCCGAGCGACGAAAGCCGAGACGGCACTCAAGTCACAACTCCTCCTGTGCGCCCTGAACGGCATCGCGCACAACCTAATCACGATCAGCGCATATGACTGGGCATCCCCGAAAGATCTGGTGGATGCCGCCGTGTCAGGGGCACTTCAAGCGACCGCCTAACCGCGCCCCCGCAGCTTATCGATAAGGTCCAGCCCCGGCTTTGCGATCTTTGAGCCCCATTGGCCGAGTTTCATTGCGCCCTTGAGGCGGCTCTCGATGAAGGCGTCGAGCTCTTCTTCGGTGTGGTCATTGTCCAGCCAGTAGAGTACGATGGTCGGTAGCGTGGCTGAGAGGAGCGCCCGCTTGGTCTCGCGATTATAATCCTCCGCCGTGTCACCGGCCGCGAGCCAGATGGCGTCGGCTGTCTTCCAGGTCCGTTTGGCCGCGGCTGGCGCATTCCAGGGCGCAAAGCCGCGGGCAGAGGCGCGTTTGACCGCTTCCCGGTTTGGCGCTAGCGCCGCGAGCCAGGCCCTGATACCCGCGGCGACTTTCTCATGGGTGCGCAGCGCGGACAGGTCTTGAGCGTCCAGGGCGGCGAGCATGTCATCTTCCGCCTGGTCAAAGAAACGCTCGATCAGATCCTTCACCCCATGCGGGGCGGCGAGCGCCTGGTCGTCCTCGTCGAGCCCGGCCTCGCGGGCGGCGCGGCTTGAAGCCTCGTCGCTCCACCCCATATCTGGAACGTGCGGCAGCAATGCCTGCAACCACTTATCCTGAAGAGCAATTGATGGCCGTGCTGTCATTACTGGCTCCGGGAGTAGGCAAGCCTAAAATTTGGTGTTATAGGCGCGCCTTCACTTTTGAACACACGCCAGACTATCGCTCGGGCCTGTCTCGAGCAAACCAATGGAGATTTGACCATCGTACAGATCGTTGTCCGCGACAACAATGTCGAACAAGCCCTTCGTGCGCTGAAAAAGAAGATGCAGCGTGAGGGTCTTTTCCGGGAAATGAAATCCCGTACGCACTTTGAGAAGCCATCTGAGAAGAAGGCTCGCCAGAAGGCAGAAGCTGTGCGCCGCGCTCGCAAACTTGCTCGTAAGCGCGCCCAGCGCGAGGGCCTGGCATAGCCATAAGCCCGCCTGATCTGGCGTGACATCAGCCCCTTCGGTGACAGCCGAAGGGGCTTATTCGTGTCTGCGAAGACGGCGCGGATCTACGCTTCTGTCTTCTTCTTCCCAGGCATGATCTTGCCGATCCACTTGCCGACATCGCCAACGCCCGCGCCGTGGACCGCGCCGGCCCTATAGACCCGCGAGGCGAGCCAGAGGACGGTGAAGGTCGCGACCACCATGAGCAGGAGCAGGCCTGCCACCTCCCACATAGGCGGGGCGGTCGGCATGCGCAGGATGAGCAGGAAAGGCGTGAAGACGGGGATCCAGCTCATCACCGACAGGATCGGCGATTCGGCATCGCTTATCGCGACGATGATCATGAACATCGGCACCATCAGCATGACGATCAGCGGTGTCATCAGCGTCTGCGCTTCCTGGATCGTGTCGCAGAGTGAGCCCAGCGCGAGGAAAACGGCCCCGTACATCAGATAGCCGAGCACGAAGCTGAGAATGGCCGGCACCAGCAATTGCGGTTGCGCGAATGCACCGACGACGGGCACAAGGCTGCCGGTCACGGCCGGATCAACCATATTGCCGAACACTGTCGCCAGAACCGTCACGCCCATCGTCCAGACGCCCATGAGCGTCAGCGCCACGGCCAGGACAGCGAGCAGCTTGCCGGCCAGCATGTGCGGCAGCTTCACCGACGTCAGCAGCGAGTCGAAAATCTTGTTGGACCGTTCCTCGATCGTGCCCATGAGCAGATAGTTGACCACCGAGAAGATCAGGAACCAGAGCAGGAAGGCCATGAAGATCGAGGCGATGAACGGCGCGCGATCGGCCATTGTGACCTGTGAGCCGGTGTCGGACGAGGCCGGCCTTGCCCGCCGTTCCGTAATCTCGCGGCGCTGATTCTCGGCTTCTGTCAGAATGCGCGGGCTGACAC
>NZ_JBARZC010000017.1:0-2264 GCF_049649345.1 Henriciella sp.
GGTCAAGGACGCGTTTGGCGAGGCCCTTATTGAAGATTTTCGCATTGTCAGCGATCACCTCCCAGTCTTCCTTGGTGCCTTCCAGCATTTCGCGGAATTGCGCGCGCGGGCCAATGCCGTGTCCGTCTGCCATGGTCTTCCTCCTTTATATGTCTTGCCGCACAATACCCCTGCCGGCAGACTCTTCAAAGCCCTTCCGGACCGGAACCTGCCCATGACCCGACCAACCCCCGAAACCCTGACCGAAGCGTGCGAGTATCTGGCAGCCCAGGACGCCGCCTTCGCCCGCGTCCATCAGGCGCTCGGCGTGCCGGACTGGCGGTATGGCGCGCCGGACTATGCCGTTATCGCCCGCATGATCGCCTTCCAGCAGATCACGACAAAGGCAGCTTCAGCTATTTGGGGCCGCGTCGAGGAGGCGGTTGGCGATGTGTGCACATCTGCCATTCTCGCGGCCGATGAAGAGACGCTGCGCGGCTGCGGCCTGTCGCGGCCGAAGATCCGGCATCTGCGCTCGATCGCCGAAGCGGTCGAAACCGGCGCGCTCGATCTTGACCGGGTTCATGCCGCAGAGATGGAGGCGGCGCGAAAGGAGCTCATTGCGGTGAAGGGGATCGGGCCGTGGACGGCTGACCTTTTCCTTCTCTATTGCGGTCGGCTCGATGCCTGGCCGTCTGGCGATGTGGGGCTGATGGAATCCTACAAGATGCTGCATGGCCTTGAGGCCCGCCACGACACGAAAGCGTTTGATCAGCTGGCCGAGTCTTGGCGGCCGTATCGCGGCGTGGCGGCACATCTGCTCTGGAACTGGATCAATACCGAGCGGGCAAAGGCCTATGCCGCCAATGGCGGCGGCTGACCTATAAATCCCTTAATTCAGACGGTTGCGGCCGGTGCCCGGTGCTCTCTATAAGCCTCGCAGGGCGAGGATGAGGGAGAGGCTGGCCGATGATTTACGACATTCTTTTCATGCTGATAAATGCGCTGGTCGTGCCGGCCTGGCTGCTGCTTGTGCTGGCGCCGAGCTGGCGCACGACAGGGCTGGTCGTGCATTCAGGCCTCTATCCGCTGGCCTATGGCGCGCTGTACACAGTCTGCCTGATCGCCTCGATCTTCTTCGGCCAGTCGGCAGAGGGCGTCGGATTTGAATCGATTGGCGCAGTCTCGGCCCTGTTCGATCATCCTAATGGCGTGATTGTCGGCTGGAGCCATTATCTCGTTTTCGACCTGTTCGTCGGCGCCTGGATCGGGCGCGATGCGCAGCGCCGCGGCCTGCCGCACATGGCGGTGGCCCCCTGCATGCTCGCATGTTTCCTGTTCGGCCCGGTTGGCCTGCTGGCCTATATGCTGGTGCGGCTGCTGCGCGGCGAGGGAATCAGCCTGTTTGAAACCCACGCGGAGAAAACCTGACATGGTCTCGATTGGAACGCCGCTCTCGCCATCTGGGACCCGCATCATGTTTCTCGGCTCTGGCGAGCTGGGCAAGGAAGTGGTGATCGAGCTGATGCGGCTTGGCGCCGAAGTCATCGCCGTCGACCGCTATGAGAACGCGCCCGGTATGCAGGTCGCCCATCGCAGCCATGTGATCGACATGACGGACGCCGCAGCCTTGCGCGCGCTGGTGGAGCAGGAGAAGCCGCATCTGATCGTCCCCGAGATCGAGGCGATCGCGACCGATGAGCTGGCGGCTATTGAAAAGGCGGGGCTGGCCACGGTCATCCCGACCGCGCGGGCGACGCAGCTGACCATGAACCGGGAAGGCATCCGCCGGCTCGCTGCCGAAGAGCTTGGCCTGCCGACGAGCGCCTATGCATTTGCGTCCACCGGCCATGAGCTTGCCGAGGCGGCCGAAAAGATCGGCTATCCGGTTTTCGTCAAGCCGGTCATGTCCTCGTCGGGCAAGGGCCAGTCTCATGTGAGATCCGACGCCTATATCGACCATGCCTGGGTCTATGCGCTGGAAGCCGGGCGCAACCGCGAAATGCGCGTCATCGTCGAGGGCGAGGTGGATTTCGATTTCGAGATCACGCTGCTGACGGTGCGGGCTGCGAACGGCACGGTGTTCTGCGAGCCAGTCGGTCATCGCCAGGAGCGCGGCGACTATGTCGAGAGCTGGCAGCCCCAGCCGATGAGCGAGACGGCGCTCTCGCGGGCAAAGGAGATGGCGCAGAAGGTGACCGATGCGCTGGGCGGCTACGGCCTGTTTGGGGTCGAGATGTTCGTGAAGGGCGACGAGGTCTGGTTTTCAGAGGTCAGCCCCCGCC
>NZ_JBARZC010000018.1:0-17205 GCF_049649345.1 Henriciella sp.
TGCCTTCGCGCACGGCCTGGTCTTCCAGGACGTTGGTCGCGACATAGTCGACGCCGAGATAGTCGAGCACCTGCACGACAACCGAGGAGAAGCCACATTGCGGGAAGGTTGGTGTGCCTTTCATGAACAGCATCACGTCATTGCCTTTGACGGCCTTGTCGATGGCGGTTTGGGTGTCGTCGCTCATGTCGGTCTCCGGTGTCTGGTCTGGTGAAAAGATGAGGCGTGACGCGGCAGGCTTCAAGAGCCGGCGTTCAGGCCCCGCCTAGTCCTTCTTTTCTTTCATCACCTGCTCGCGGGCGACCGCGATCAGCTCTGCCATATGTTCGCGAATGCGCGCATCGCTACGGTCGACGCCCTTGGCGTCAAAATCGCCGCGCACCTTGCGGAACACATCCTCATCGCCCGGCTCTTCCAGGTCGGCGCGCACGACTTCCTTGGCATAGGCGTCGGCATCATCGCCGTGCAGGCCCATCAGGTCTGCGGCCCACAGGCCGAGCAGCTTGTTGCGCCGGTTCATGACCTTGAAGTCGAGCGCTGAATCGTGGGCGTATTTTGCCTCTTCGGCGCGTTCGCGATCGTCGAATGTGCTCATGCGGAGAGCCTTCCTCATATAAGTGGTATGTCTGTCCTCCCGCGGGATATAGAGCCGCCAGGGGCGCGGGCGCAAGACCAGTCTGCGCCCAGCCTGCCAAAGCCGCTGGCGCGATCTGCTGAATCAGCATTTGTTTCAGCCCTTCGAAAAGAGTAACAAACAGGCTTGTTTCGATGAGATCAGGCGCGCGCCGCGGCGTGCCATACTTGTCGGAAGTCTCGAGGGGAGGCGTACCCATGTCGCGCAGGCGGATGATTTACGAAGGCAAGGCCAAGATCCTCTATGAGGGGCCTGAACCCGGCACGCTGATCCAGTATTTCAAGGATGACGCGACCGCCTTCAACGCCGAGAAGAAAGCCGTGCTCGACGGCAAGGGCGTGCTGAACAACCGCATCAGCGAATTCATCATGCAGCGCCTCGCCGCTGTCGGCATTCCGAACCATTTCCTCAAACGCCTCAACATGCGCGAGCAGCTGATCAAGAAGGTGGAGATCATTCCGCTGGAAGTGATCGTGCGCAATGTCGCGGCCGGCACCATGTCGAAGCGTCTCGGCATTCCCGAAGGCGAGACACTGCCGCGTGCGATTGTCGAGTTCTGCCTGAAGAAGGACGAGCTTGGCGATCCGCTGGTGTCGGAAGAACATATTGCCGCTTTTGGCTGGGCCAATCCGCAGGAGCTCGACGAGATGATCTCCTACGCCTTGCGGATCAATGACTTCCTGTCCGGCCTGTTCGCCGGCGCGGGCATTCGCCTGATCGACTTCAAGATCGAGTTCGGCCGCCATTATGAGGGCGAGATGGTGCGCACGATCCTCGCCGACGAGATCAGCCCGGACAGCTGCCGCCTCTGGGATCTGGAAACCAATGAGAAGCTCGACAAGGACCGCTTCCGCCGCGACCTTGGCGGGGTGACCGAAGCCTATGCCGAAGTCGCCCGCCGTCTTGGCATCATCAAGGAAAGCGCCCAGGGCGCCGATATTGTCGACTTCACCAGCGGCGGAAAATAGCCCCGCCCCAGCCATCGCCGCGTTCCAATAGCGCCGCGAATGCGCTAAACGAAGGCCGACTCACAGACTGCGGAGACCAAGCCCATGAAAGCCATCGTCCATGTCGGCCTCAAACCCGGTGTTCTCGACCCGCAGGGCAAGGCGGTGGCCGATACGCTCGGCCGGATGGGCTATGACGAGGTCAAGGGCGCCCGCATCGGCAAGGTCATCGAGCTTGATCTCGACGGTGTCGAAGCTGGCGCCGAAGAGGCCCGCGTCAAAGAGATGTGCGAGAAGCTCCTCGCCAACACCGTCATCGAATCCTATCGCTACGAACTGGTCGATTAGGCTGCGAGCGCATAGTCTCCCTTCAAAACGAAAAGGGAGACGACATTGATCAAACTCACATTCTGCCTGAAGCGCCTGCCGCATCTCAGCCGCGAGGACTTCCAGACCTATTGGCGCGAGCAACACGCGCCACTGGTCGCCAAGCACGCCAGGACGCTCGGCATCGCCCGCTATGTCCAGACCCACGCGCTGACGCATGATTTCAACGCCGCCATGCAGGCGAGCCGCGAGGCGCCCGACATGTATGACGGTATCGCCGAGCTCTGGTTCGAGAGCTGGGAGGCGCTGTTCGAGGCCGGCGAGACGGAAGGCAATGGCGAGGCAGCCGCCGCGCTGCTCGAAGACGAACGCAAATTCATCGATCTCGCCAACTCGCCGCTCTGGTTCAATGAGGAGCACGAGATTTTCGGCTAGAGCGCTGAGGCTGGCCTGAAACCTGCTAGCGTCTAGGCTATGATCCGTATTCTTCTTTCTGGCCTTGTCCTTGCGTTTGCGAACTTGTCGGCCACAGCCGCAGAAGACGAGATCTGCCGGTCCGTCTCGACGAGCTGGCAGACCGAAGCCGGCCAGTCGATGCAGACCCGCGTCTCGACGCAAGCCACCGACGGTTGCAAGCGTATCTTCCACGTCGTCGACGGCGTCGAAACCGAAGGTCGGGACTGCAATTGCGATCTCGTCGCCGACGGCATGGAAGCGCGCTTTTCCTCGCCCGCCTCGCTCTACCAGGCCCGCCGTCTGCTCGAGACGTGCCACGGCCCGTCGACGGCTCCGGTCGCAGATACGCCCGCCATCGAGATCGTCACATCTCCGGCTCGGGCGCCCGAGGGCCAGTCCCAGGCAGACGCAGAGCAGCCGCGTATCATCTTCAGGCCCTGACTTGCCGTCCTTCCCGGATGGCAGGAGGAGAGTTGCGTTCGGGTTCGGCTGCGGCGCGAACGGCCTTGTGGTTCGACTTCGCTCACCATGGCGGCCTCCATAAACGTCAGAAGTAGTCCGCTATGGTGAGCCAAGTCGAACCACAGCGGGCGTCTGTCTATGGATTGCAGTTCGTCCCCCTCCTCTGATGAGGGGCGGGGGAGCCTTGCCGCAAAAAAGAAAAGCCCCGACCAATGGCCGGGGCTTCGTGTTTCGCAGAAGGCAGACGAACCTTAGGCCATCTTCTTCTCAAGATTGACCGCAACAGCCTCGAGGAAGCCTTCCGTCGTCAGCCAGTCCTGATCGGGGCCGATGAGGAGCGCGAGGTCTTTCGTCATCTGGCCGCTTTCGACCGTCTCGATGACGACCTGTTCGAGGTCTTCAGCGAACTTCGTGACTTCCGGCGTGTTGTCGAGGCGGCCGCGATGGGCGAGGCCGCGCGTCCAGGCATAGATCGACGCGATCGAGTTGGTCGAGGTCGCTTCGCCCTTCTGGTGGTTGCGGTAGTGGCGCGTCACCGTGCCGTGGGCGGCTTCAGCTTCCACCGTCTTGCCATCAGGCGACATCAGGACAGACGTCATAAGGCCGAGCGAGCCAAAGCCCTGCGCCACCGTGTCGGACTGCACGTCACCATCATAGTTCTTACAGGCCCAGACATAGCCGCCGGACCATTTCATCGCGGCTGCGACCATGTCGTCGATCAGGCGGTGCTCATAGGTGCCGCCGAACTCGGCAAAGGCTTCCTTGAACTCTGCGTCGAAGACTTCCTGGAACAGATCCTTGAAGCGGCCGTCATAGGCTTTGAGGATGGTGTTCTTGGTCGACAGGTAGACCGGCCATTTGCGGGTCAGGCCAAAGTTGAACGAGGCGCGCGCAAAGTCGCGGATCGAGTCATCAAGGTTGTACATGCCCATCGCGATGCCAGCCTCAGGGAAATCGAACACTTCGAATTCCTTGGAGTCCGACCCGTCGGATGCTTCCCACTTCATCGTCAGCTTGCCGGCTCCGGGGACGAGGAAGTCCGTGGCGCGATACTGGTCACCAAAGGCGTGACGGCCGATGACGATTGGCTGGGTCCAGCCCGGCACCAGACGCGGTACATTGGAGATCACGATCGGCTCACGGAAGACAACGCCGCCAAGGATGTTGCGGATCGTGCCGTTCGGGCTGCGCCACATCTTCTTCAGGCCAAACTCTTCAACGCGCGCTTCGTCCGGCGTGATGGTCGCGCATTTGACGCCGACGCCGTATTCCTTGATCGCATTGGCCGAGTCGATGGTAATCTGGTCGTCGGTTGCGTCCCGGCTTTCGATGCCAAGGTCGTAATATTTTAGATCGATATCGAGATAGGGGTGGATGAGACGGTCCTTGATCATCTGCCAGATGATGCGGGTCATCTCGTCGCCATCGAGCTCGACGACGGGATTTTCGACCTTGATCTTTGCCATCGTGTGAAAGTCCTTTCAGTTGTACTGTCTTGCGGGCGGCTATAGCAGAAGGGATCGAATGGTCAAAAGGTGCGTTGGGGCTTTGGGGAAAAGAAAGCAGTGAGGGTTTCTCCTATGCGGTATCTGGTCCTATTTTTCAGCCTTGTGAGCCTGCTCGCCATACCTGCCGCGGCGGCCCAGTCCGGCAAGGCCGATGCACTGGTAAGCGTCGCGCCGCAGGAAGATGGCAACTGGCACGTCGCCTACACATTCGAAGAGCCGCAAACCGCGCTCGTTTTCGCGCGCTCGGACAATAATTACCGCTCGGCGACCTGGCAGCTGGAGACAGAAGAGGCCCGCTTCGGACGGGTCAATGATCTCGACGTCATCGTCTTCGACGACCCGGCCAAAGAGGTCTCCTTCAGCATCGTTCCGGTGACGAGCACGCTGGTCGCCGACTATACGCCATTCATTCCCTTCGGCGATGGCGGCCTTGCCATCTATGAAGGCCAGTTCGCGCTGGTCCCGTTCGAGAGCCTGGAGGCTGTCGAGGAGATTGAGGACGGTCTGCCTTCGGTCGCGACTGAGCCATTGGCGATGCGCATCGCAATCAGCGCCGACACGCCGATCATCGTCGACGGCCAGCCTGTCGAGGGCAACCTCCAGCACGAGATCGCCGGCGACGGCACCTATATCTATCTCGGCGATAGCGAAGTCGAGCAGTTCGACAGTTTCACAGCCATTCTCGACGCTTCGCTGCCGGCCTGGCTCGGCGACAGGTTTGCGGGCGACCTTCAAGGCATTTTCGCGGGCCTTGAAGCGCTCTGGGGCTTTGAGCTGTCCGAGCAGGCCACGGTCTTCCTCGCCAGCCGCGGCCTGACGGGGAAGGGCATGTCGAATACAGGCGGCGCGCTCGACAATCTCCTGATGATGGAAGTGAGCGGCGAAGCGCTCGCAGAGCCCGATCCCAATACGCTGTTCTATCTGCAATGGTTCTTCGCCCATGAGGCGGTGCATCTGTTCCAGACCGACAAGGACGTGACATTCGCGAGCGGCGAGGATGCCTGGATCCATGAAGGCGCGGCTAATACAATGGCTTATAATCTCATCGCGGCCGGCCTGCCGGATGGCGGCGAGAAATTCCTGTCATCGGTCTATGCCAGCGCCTTCGAGGAATGCGTCGCGGCGCTGGAAGCCGGCCCGCTCGAAACCGTCGGCGAGCGCGAGGCATTCTCCGCAAATTATGCCTGCGGCGACCTCATTGCCCTGGCGACGGATGGCTATCTCAAGCGCAAGACGCTCTACCAGTTCTGGGACAGGCTGATCCTGAACGCCGTCTCCATGGACGATACCGAGATCAATCGCACGCTCTACTTCACGACCATGCAGCTTCTCGGTGCGACACGGGCGGAACGCACCCGCATCCGCGACATTGTCGAAGAAGACCTCGATGATCCGCGCGAGGCGCTGACCGAGCTTCTTAAAACCGCCGGCCTCAATCCGCAATTCGATGCAGACGGCACGCTGGTCAAACTCGACTGGCCGGATTATGCGGCGGAATGAACCGACCCAGACAACCCGTCATCATACTTGCAGAGCCGCAGCTTGGCGAAAATATCGGATCGACTGCGCGCGCCATGCTGAATTTCGGCCTGACCGAGCTTCGCATCGCCGCCCCGCGCGATGGCTGGCCCAATCCGGCGGCCGAGCCACTCGCAGCGGGCGCGTTCGAGGCCGGGGTAACTGTCACGGCGTTTGACAGCGTCGAAGACGCCGTCGCCGATCTCGGCTTCCTTGTCGCGGCCACCGCACGCCCGCGCGAGATGGAAAAGCCGGTCACCAATGCCAGCGGCGCGATCGAACTCCTCACCGCGCAGACGACGCAGGTCGGCGTGGTTTTCGGCAATGAAGCCCAAGGGCTTTCCAATAATCACATCGCTCTTTGCGACGCGATCATGACCTATCCGGTCAATCCGGGTTTTGCCTCGCTGAACCTCGCCCAAGCCGTCATCGTCTTTGCCGCAGCCTGGGGCGACGCGCAGGGCCGGGAAGGGCGTTTCGAGGGCAAGAATGCCGGTGTCGGCGACCCGGCCAGCCGCGAAGAACTGATCGGCATGTTCGAACATTTCGAAGATGAGCTCGAGCGCGCCGGCTATTTCCACCCGCCGGACAAGACCCCGCTCATGATGCGCAATCTGCGCACGGCCTTCATCCGCGGCCAGTGGACGAGCCAGGAAGTGCGCACCTTCCGCGGCACCATAAAGGCCCTCGCCCTCGGCCGCGGCAAGGCCCGCATCAAGCGCGAGGACTAGCGGCTCAATTATATCCCGTAATCGGGTAGGACGGGCCGTCGCTGCTTAACAGCGCGGCGTTTCCGCCTACTGCTCAGCGGTGCTGCCCCGATCGCGCACGCCGCTGGGCAGGTTTGCGGCTGCCAGCGTATTGGCGAGGCGCTGGCCGGTATTGGCATAGATCTTTTCCGCCGACACCGCGCCTTCGTCACAGCTTCTGCGCCGCGCGCTTTCGGCTGAATAGGCATCGTTGAAGGCCGAGACCATGGAGGATCTGAGCCGGCTCTGATAGGGCGCTTCGACGCCGAGCAGCTCCTGCATGTAAAGCCGCCAGTACTGGTCATCGCGCCCATTGCATAAGAGCCGGATGGCGTGCGCCGAGCCGAGCGTCGAGGCGAGCGAGATCACATCGGCGATATAGTCCTGCGTGCGCGTATCGGAGACGTCATAGTCCGGCTGGAAGTCTCGCTGGTACTGGCCATGGGCGGCGGTGGCTGGCAGGAAGGCTGCCAGAGATACAAGAGCGAGGCCCCGCAGATGTTTGACTGTCTGATGCATCACAACTCTTTCGTCCGCCTTGAGGCGCGTCTCAAGCCCTTTGCTGAACATATTTCACCGCTGACCATAACCGATAGTGAACAAATCGGGCGGCCTTGGGGCGAGGCTGCGACCGATGGCATGGTGGCCTATGGCAATGCCGATGTCTGGTTCAGCCCGGCCGCACGCGCCTTTGGCAAGCAGCTCTACGGCGCGCCGAAGCTGGCCTGGTTCCAGTCCTCTGCGGCCGGTCTTGAAAACCCCTTCCTGCAGAAGATCGGCGAGCTTGCAGAGGCGTACACGTCCAGCCACGTCCAGTCCGAAGCGATCGCCGAATGGGTGCTCTGGGCGGCGTTTGACTGGTTTGGCAGCGGCGCCAAACGCCGCGAGCTTCAGGCGAAGAAGGAGTGGGAGAAGGTCCACTTCCGCGAAATCTCCGCCACACGCTGGCTGATCTACGGCTTCGGCCACATCGGTGAAGCCGTTGGCCGCCGCCTACGAGGTCTTGGCGCCCACGTCACGGGTGTGCGCCGGTCAAGCCAAGTCTCGCCCTTTGCAGACCATATGCTCCATCCCGATCATGTCAGCGCAGACGATATCGCTCTCGCCGACGCCATCCTTCTCTGCGCGCCGCACACGCCGGAAACCGAGAACATGGCGGACGCGGAATTCTTCGCCTCGATGAAGGAGGGCAGCCTGTTCATGAATGTCGGGCGGGGCGCGCTCGTCGATGAAGCGGCGCTTCTGTCTGCGCTGGACAAGGGAAAGCCGGCCCATGCGACGCTCGATGTCACCCGCGAAGAACCGCTGCCTGAGGACAGCCCGATCTGGTCTCATCCCGGTGTGACGCTCACCGCCCACACATCAGCCCTGACGTCAGAATCCCGCGCCCGCAACGACGAACTCTTCCTTGAAAACCTGGCAAACTTCGTGAACGGCGACGCCCTCAAGAACCTCGTCCAACGCGACGCCTTCGAGGCGCAGTCGGTTTAGCAGACGGTTGCTGCATTCGCTCTTGAAAATCATTCTCAGCTCAAATACGGAGGCAAATGAAAGTCATTCTCAATCTGGATTAGTCATTCATGCTCCGCTATCTGGCCGCTGCGCCTCTTGCCCTCCTCGCCGCCCAACCGGCCCTTGCTGAACCGGACGCCCGCCAGGAAACCATCGTCGTTACCGGCCAGTATCTCTACACCGACCAAGTCAATGCGCTGCGCACGCCGACCCCGATCATCGATGTGCCGCAAAGCCTTTCCATCGTGACGGCGGACCAGATCGTCGAGCAAGGCTTCGATTCCATTGGCGATATCATCGACTATACGCCGGGCGTGAACACCTCGCAGGGCGAGGGCCACCGCGATTCCATCGTGTTTCGCGGCGTGCGCTCGACGGCGGATTTCTTCATCGATGGCATGCGCGATGACGTGCAGTATTACCGCCCGCTTTACAATCTCGAACAGGTCGAGATCCTGCGCGGGCCAAATGCGCTGATGTTCGGGCGCGGCGGTACGGGCGGCATCCTCAACCGCGTCACCAAAAAGGGCGTCATCGGCGAGACCTTCCTCGGCTATCAGGCGAGCGCCAATACATTTGGCGGCTATGGCGTCCAGCTCGACGGCAACACGTCAGCCAGCGACACCGCCGCCTTCCGCCTCAACGCCATGTATGAGAGCCTCGAAAACCACCGCGACTTCTTCGACGGCGAGCGGATCGGCCTCAACCCGACCGCCAAATTAGAGCTCAGCCCCCGCACCGTGCTCAACCTGTCCTATGAATATGCAGACCATGAGCGCTTTATCGACCGCGGCATTCCGACCGGCGCCGATGGCCAGCCCGTCGAGGCGTTCGAGAATATCGTCTTCGGCGACCCGGACCTCAACAAGACAGAGCTCGAAGCCCACCTCCTGCGCGCCAATCTGCAGCATGAGTTCTCCGACCACATCAAAGGCAATTTCAGCGCCTTCTATGGCGACTATGACAAGCTGTACCAGAACTTCTACGCCTCGGCCTATAATGAGGTGGCCACGCCGCGCGAGGTCACCCTCGACGGTTATCTCGACAAGACCCAGCGCCAGAATCTGATCCTGTCGGGCAATCTCATTGGCGAGTTCGAGACGGGCCCGATCGGTCACACGGTGATCGTCGGCGGCGAATATATCGACACCTCCTCAGACCAGAACCGCTACAATTCCTTCTGGAGCACGACGCTGGACGACAATGAGGTCTTCACCGTCATGCGCCCGCTCAACCTGCGCGGCGGGGTGGGCGTCAACGCTGACGGCCTGCCGACCGCGAACACGTTCAACACAGACCTCAATGACGACACCCGCGTCGGCATCGATGTCGTCTCCGCCTATATCCAGGACGAGATCGAGATTTCCGACCAGCTCGACATCATCCTCGGCGCGCGCTTCGACAGTTTCGATATCGAGGTCTACAACGCGGTCGCAGACGAGACGCGCAGCCGTAAGGACGAGGAGATTTCCCCCCGCCTCGGCATCGTCTACAAGCCGCAGGAAAACATCTCGCTTTACGCGAGCTATTCGGAAACCTTCCTGCCGCGCAGCGGCGAGCAGTTCGCCAATATCAATGGCGCCAATGATGCCCTCGACCCGGACACCTTCACCAATCTCGAAGCGGGTCTCAAATGGGACCTCACGCCAGCGTTGAGCTTCACGTCCGCTATCTTCGAAATCGAGCAGAGCTCGCCGCAGCCGGCAGACGATGATCCCTCCACGCTCAATGTCATCGAGTCGGAGATTACAGGCTTCGAGACCCAGCTGCGCGGCCAGGTGACCGATGACTGGTTCATCTCCGCCGGGTACTCCTGGCTCGACGGCGAACAGGTCGGCGCCACCGGCCCAACCGGCCTTCGTCCGCGCGAGCTGCCGGAAAATATGGCCTCGCTGTGGAACACCTGGCAGGTCACCAATCAGTTCGGCCTCGGCCTTGGCGTGACCTGGCAGGATGAGAGTTTCGTGAACAACAGCAACACTGCCGTGCTGCCAAGCTATGCGCGGATTGATGCGGCGGCCTATTACGACGTGTCGGACAGGCTGCGCGTCCAGCTCAATGTCGAGAACCTTGCCGATGAGCTCTATTTCCCGAACGCGCATAGCACCCACCAGGTCACCGTCGGCGCACCGCTCAATGCCAAGCTCACGGTAACAGGCCGGTTCTAGAGGGGCCGGCCAGACCAGACCTGCGGGATCCCTTCCGGCTCGCGGGTCTGGTCTTCCCTGGGGCGCCTCGCATTGCCATCGCGGCCAACACCGCTAGGGTCATCCTGTCGGCTATCCAGGAAGGACCGCCATGCGCCTGCTGCTTGCCCTCATCGTTTTCGTCGCCCTCGGCCTCTCCGGGCGCGCGCATGCCGAAGACTGGGCCGCACCGGCCGAGAAGCATGTTTTCGAGCTTGAAGATTTCGAGTTCGGCACCGGCGAAACGCTGCCCGCCATCCCCATGGAAGCGTATCCGTAGGGGACGCAATAAAGGAACATTCGCCGGCGCGGGCAATTGATCCCTCATATCATCGCGCTCAGCCGTAAACGCTCTTTTCGCTCCCGGAGATCTTGCCCCTTGGACCTTTCATCCTTCGCAGCCCTGGCCGTCTTCTTTCTCCTGAGCTTTGCCGCCGCCTCCAGCGGCGCAGTCTTCCGGCCGGGCAGCTGGTATGAACAGCTCGCCAAGCCGTCCTGGACGCCGCCGAACTGGGCGTTTCCCGTTGTCTGGACGATCCTGTTTTGCGCGATCGCCGTGTCGGGATGGCTGATCTGGCAGCGCGAAGGCATAGACGCCCTGCCCCTCCTCGCGCTCTTTGTCGTGCACCTTGTCGTCAATGCGGCTTGGTCCGGCCTGTTCTTTGGCCGCAACCGGCTTGACTGGGCGATGATCGACGTCGTGCTTCTCTGGCTGCTGATCGCCGCCATGATCGCGGTGTTCTACCCGGTCAGCGCTCTCGCTGCGCTCCTGCTGGTGCCTTATCTCATCTGGGTGAGCATTGCCGCCGCCCTCAATTTCCGCCTCCTGCAGCTGAATGGCGCGCGCGGCGAAGCGCGCTCCACACGCGCGTCACTTTGACAGGCGCGGTGTGCCGCGCCGCCGTGCGGCCTATGTCACGGTCAGACAGAGCAATCTGAAAGAGTCGTGTGCATGCAGGAGCAGTTCGAAGTCTATTTTGATGGCAGTTGTCCGCTCTGTCGTAAGGAGATCGGCTTTTACAAAAGCAGGACCGGCGCTGACGCCATTCGCTGGGTCGATGTTTCGCGCGGTGAGCGCCTGCCTGAGGGGCTGAGCTGCAGCGACGCCATGGCCCGCTTCCATGTCCGCGACACCGATGGCCGCCTGATCAAGGGCGGCGAGGCCTTTGCCGCGCTTTGGGCGCAGCTTCCATCCTTCAGATGGCTTGGGCTCGCCTTTCGCCGCGCGCCCCTGCGGTGGCTCCTGAACCTTGGCTACAAGGCCTTTCTGCCGCTCCGCCCGCGCCTTCAGCGCCTGTTCGCATCGCGCAACGCGGCCTGACCATATAGGCCGGCCGCTGCCTTTATGGTAAGCTTGCGCCATGAGCTATGATGTCGGGTCAGGCGATCTGGTGCTGTGCGTGAATGCGGCGCCGAACCATGTCACTGGCGAGCCCGTGCCGCTTGTCGCCGGCGAGACTTACACCGTCTATTACATCATGCCCTTCATGTGTCCGTGCGGGCGATCGGACGCCCTGCTCGATGTCGGTGTCGGCTTCGCCTGGTGCCAGACCCGCTTCCGCCTCCTGCCCAAGCCAAAGAAAAGAGCAGAGCCCCGCAAGGCCGAGGCGCCGAAGGAAGTCGAAAAAGTGACGTAGCGCGCGCCGCCCGGTGCCGTTGGAGATGTCAGCAGAGCTTGTTCGCTCGCCGGCCGATTGTCTGTCTACCCTCACGCTTCCAAAAAACGATTCAGGAAAATTGACCCGCTTTCCCGGCTGGCTGCGCCTTTGGCCATAGACGGCAATTTTTGAGGGTCGCCATGGAAAACGATATCGAACCGATGCTGAACGACTATGTCAGCCGCATCCCGCCTGAAGCCTGGCCGCTGATTGAGACAGTGCTTCGTGTCACCGCTGTGGTGACGGTCGTGTGGCTTGCGATCACCATCTTCATCCTGCTGCGCCGGAATGCATCAAACCTGACGCCGGTTCATGCAGCCCGAAAGGACAAGCGCGACCAGCCCGACTTTCTCTCCGTCGATCATGGCGCCCGCCGCGAAGCCCTGGAGCGCGGTGACCGGTTTGGCGAAGCGCTGACAGCGAGAGAGGAGGCCGAGGCAAAGGCCGCCAGAGAGGCCGTCGCCGGCAAGCCGGTCTCGATCGCAGGACGGGTCTTCCGGGGCCTCAGTTTCCTGATGTCCATCTTCTCCCTGCTGACCATGATCGTCGGATCGATCTGGCAGGTCGGCCGCATGGGCGCGCTGATGAAGGAATACAGCACCGTCGAACGGATTGCTGCCGTCATCCAGAACAACCCCATTTCATTCACCGTAACGCTGCTCGTCTCGATCTACGCCGTGTGGAGCTTCATCCAGAAGCATTCCGCAAAAAAGGCGCTGGCCTAGTCCGGCAATACTCAACTTTCCGTGGAGCTAACTATGGCATCTCATTCACTCAGCCTCTCCGATCCGGCCCTGCTTGCCGAGTATATCCGGCAGTCCGACCTCAAGACATTCTTCGAGCAAAGACTTGCCGCGCCGCCTGACCACATGGCCCTGCTGATCCGCAACGGAGAAGTCATCAAGGCCTACAAGGGCGCGCATTTCTCGGTCGGCGGCCTGATGACCGGACTGAAGTCCATTGTCGGCGGCGCATCTAATATCTCGATCCTTCTGGCCGATCTCAAACCCTTTTCGGTCCAGCTGCCGGTCAAGGCGCTCTCGAAGGACAATGTCGAGGTTGCAGGCGTCTGTACGCTCGAGCTGCAGGTCAATCCTGACAAGCCGTCCAACGTCATGGGGCTGATGAATCCCGGCGGATACCTGACACGGGCCGAGGTCCTGGAACGGTTCCGTCCGCATCTGACCGACCGTGTCTTCGAAGCCGTGATCGGCCGTGTGAACGCCGATGATATTCGCGGCGACAAGGGCCTTCAGGATTTCATCCAGGGCGACATCATGCGCGAGATCGAGCGCATTGCCGGCAATATCGGGCTGATGGTCAATTCGGTGTCCATGGAATGGGCGCTGAACCAGGCTGAAATGGAAGCGATGAAGAAGGCGCAGCTGGAGCGCGAGCAATCACAGCTCGACCACCAGCTCTCGATCTACAAGCGCAATGTCCAGCGCACATCCGACTCCAAGGAGTTCCAGCTTCGCTCCGACCTCGACATGGCAGTGCTCGCAAACGAGACCGAAGATGCGCTGGCGAAAATGGCGCTGAACTCGGAGATCGAGATTCTCGACGCCCGCGAGGGCGCGGCCCGGCGCCAGGAACTTGCCGCGATCGAGCACGAAATCGAGGTATTCCGCAAAGAGCGCGTTGCGAAGTTCGAAGTTGAGCTCGATGAAGCCTCGCAGGTCATGGACCTGACAAGCGCCAAGGGCCAGCTGCGGGTCATCGAGCGCCAGATCGAGGAACTGGACCATCTCCAGACCATCGAGTTTCGCCGGCGGGAAGCCGAGATCAGCAAGTTCGAGGCGTTCGCCAAGCAGGATGTGACCCAGCGGGTCCAGCAGGACACGGCGACCAATATCCGCACGCTTCAGGACATCGAGCATTCGGGGCTGGATCAGGATTCAGCGCGCCGGACCCAGGAAGAGGATGCGCGCACGGCCCGGCTCATATCAGAGCGCCAGGCCGATACCGACGCACGGATCGCCCAGCTGAACGCCGGCGCGAACATGTCGCCCGAACAGATTATGGCGATCAATGCCGGCCTGTCTTCGGAAGTTGCGAATGTCCTGGCTGAACGCGCCAAAGCCGATGCCACCGGCAATCAGGAAACCATGGCGGTGATGCGGGAAATGGTCAAAGCCGCGACAGACGGCCAGGTGCGAAGCGAAGAGCAGGCGCGAGCCATGTTCAGCATGGGTATGGAAGGTGCTGTGGGGGTAGCACGCGGAGCCGGGGGGGGCGATCCGGCTCCCTCCGGTACGCAGGGCAGCGCGCCGCCGCCTCAGCCCGAAACCGTTGAATGCGCGAAATGCGGCCGGACCAATTCGGCGAAAGCAAGATACTGTGTCGGTTGCGGCAATGCCCTGCGAACCTGACCCGAGAGATCAAACTGTGCCGCACACTGAAAACCGCTGAAGGGCGAACGATACATGTCTACATGCTCCAATTGCGATACGGCCCTGCCCGAAGACGCCGACTTCTGTCCTGAGTGCGGACACAAGGCCGGCGTCGCCTACAGCCCCGTCCAGACGATTGGCGGGCTGGAAACCGTCATGCCGAAGACAGACACATCTGCGCATTCAGATGCACCGGTATCGGTCCTGACTCCCGGCAGCATCTTCGCTGAACGCTATACGATCGAGGGCATTCTCGGTCAGGGCGGGATGGGTGTTGTCTATCGCGCCAAGGACAGCGCGTCGGGCGAAACGGTGGCGCTGAAGCTTATTCATCCGAACCGTATTTCCGGTGAGAAGGCGCTGCAACGCCTGATCGATGAGGGGCTGATCACGCGCAAGCTGCGCCATCCGAATATCGTCGCGGTTTACGATGTCGGCGCGGTCGACGGCCAGCCCTATGTGACGATGGAATATGTTGAGGGCACGTCGCTTCGCCAGTGGCAGCGCGCCACTATGCAGAAGCAGCAGGACATTTCCTATAGTGTCGCCGCCCGTATCGTTCAGGAAATCCTGAGAGGCCTGGAAGCGGCGCACGAGGCCGGTGTCGTCCACCGGGATCTCAAGCCTGAAAACATCATCCTGCTCAGTGAACCGAGCGCTGAAAAGGCCAGTCTGCGTATTCTCGACTTCGGCATCGCGCGCGCGACCAAAGCCACGACCCAGGCCGACACCGGCACTGGGCTCGGCACGCCGGGCTATATGGCGCCGGAACAGCGCACCAACCCTGACATGGTAACCCCGGCAGCGGACCTGTTTTCGGTCTCTGTCATCTTCTACGAGCTGCTTGTCGAAGTGCTGCCGCAAGGCCATTGGCAGGCCCCCTCGGGTGGGCGTTCCGATGTGCCGCCATCGATAGACGCGCTGATTGAATCGGGCCTGTCGCTTCGCCCCTCAAGCCGCCCGCAAAGTGTTGAGCAATACCGCAAGGCCATGGCGCAGGAGGGTCGCAAGCCGATCAAACCACCTGAAAACTGGCTGAAGACCGACCTGCCGAAATGGGCGATCTGGAGCGGTGTGGCGGTGATCGGCCTCGTTGTGGCCGGGGCGTCCGGCATTCTGGATACTGAGGAGCCGGAGCCCGGTTTTGACCCCTGCGAACGTCTTAGCGGGCGCGACTACCAGGATTGCATGGGGTATGAAGCCGATTACACCGAGATTGACGATGACGTTGTCGACGATCCGTCACCGTCACCGTCACCGCCCCCTCCACCGCCACCGCCACCGCCGCCACCGCCTCCAAACCCTTACGCCAGTCTGTCCGGGCCATGGATGGATGAATGGGGATCGCGCCTGAACATTCAGGTGGCCTCCTCGGGGGCCCTGTCGGGATCCGGCAATGGCCCTGACGGCTCAAGGCTCAATCTCAGTGGACGGCTGTCGACCTCGCCAGTGACGGGCCAGCTCAGCGCACCAGCCATTGGCATGACACTGAGGACACAGCTTCGCTGGGATGGCGGCTGCCACATTGATTACGTCACCTACAACCCGAACGGCTCCATCAATCTGACGGGCAGATTCCACGCCAATCATTCGCCGGGTGCGCCATGCCCATGACGGACGAACTCGGTGGGGACAATTGCTACATCTGCGGCTGGCCGCTCGATCCACTGACCTCCAATTGCCGCAAGTGTGGCTATTCCCAGACGCCGAACCCTATTCAAAGTGAAGGATCCAATCCCATGACAGATTACTGGAACGACCAGCCCCTGAATGGGTGCCTCCTGGAAACGACCCCCGTAGAAGCACCAATGCTCATGGGGTCGCAAGGAAGTCTGCCGGACCGGATCGACCTCAGGGAATTCTGTTCCCCGGTTGAACACCAGCAAAAGACGAACTCCTGTACGGCCAATGCCATTGTCGGCGCGCTCGAATATCACCAGCGCCGGGCGAAACAGCCGCAAATCGATCTCTCTCGCCTGTTCGTCTATTACAATGCGCGGCGGCTATCCGACATGGAGAACAAGGACGTCGGTAGCTTCATCCATCATGTGATGGCGGCCGTGCTGGCCTATGGCGCCTGCGAAGAGCGTATCTGGCCATTTCAGCCAGCCATGGTGAACACCCAGCCAACACAGGCGGCCTATCAGAACGCGATGTTGCACGAAGCCGTTCAATATGCGCGAACCCCGCTCGGACCGGCTGTTTTTCAGGCACTTGCTTCGGGCCTGCCGATCGTCTTCGGAGCCGTTTTTCCGAGCTCTCTCTACCAGGAGGCGCACCAGACCGGTACCATGTCCGTTCATACCGAGGCTTTCGAACGGCCACAGATGGGCCATGCCATGCTCATCGTCGGATACGACATGCCAAGCAAAACATGGCTCGTCCGAAATAGCTGGGGTGAGCAATATGCCGAGAAGGGATATTTCCGGATCCCCTTCGACACGATGTCGACATTCTCCGATCCGACCCATTTCTGGACGATTGGTGCAATCGAGCAGGCCCAGGGGTTGAGCCTCTCAGGGGCAAGCCTGATGGGCACGCAGCAGAAGATCCAGGCCAACGCAAAGGCGGACATGGCCAGCGTTCTTGCCGGCAAACGCGACGATGTTCGAAGCGAACTCAGATCGCGTCTCGATGAAGCCAAGTCCGACTTCCGGTCCCGGCTGCGTAGCAAATAGAAAACTCCCCTCGCCGCCGGCAGCCAGTATGCCGGTGGCGCAGACAGGATCAGACTCGAGGCGTCGCATGGATCAGGGCGATACGGTCACCTATGTCATCGGCGATGTGCACGGTGAGGCCGCGCGCCTGGCCCGTCTGCACGAGCTGATCTTTTCCCATCACAGCCACGGCTATTC
>NZ_JBARZC010000019.1:0-1862 GCF_049649345.1 Henriciella sp.
CAGTAGACGATGACCCCGTCATCCTAGAGCTTCTCGAACGGTCGTTGACCAGCCAGGAAGGCTACGATCTGACCACCAGCGAGAGCGCGGAGGATGCCCTGCGGCTGCTCGAAGAGACGAAAGTCCCGTTTGAGTGTTTCCTGTTGGACATCATGCTGCCCGGTATTGACGGCATCGAATTGTGCGAGGCGGTGCGCCAGATGCGCCTTTACCGCACCGCGCCCATCATCATGATCACGGCCAGCCGGGAACCCGACCTGATGGAGCGCGCCTTTTACGCGGGCGCCACCGATTTCATTTCGAAGCCGCTGGAGGGAGTGGAACTGAGCGCGCGCATCATCTCGGCGAGCATGCTCAACGACAGCCTGCACCGCGAACGCGACGCGCGGCACACGCTTGCCGATCTGACCGACAAGATGAAACCGCGCTTTACGGCACCGGTGGACCTGAGCACGCCCAACGTCACTGATTTTCTGACGTTGGAAAATACGCTGCTGCGGATGCCGGCGGGCGTTTATACAATGCACCTGTTCAGCCTCGATGTGCTTGGGATGCGCGGGATTTATCAGGCGCTGAGCTTTCCCAAATTCAAACGACAGTTGGAAACCGTCAGCGAAACGGCGGCGCAGGCGTTGGGTGACCGGACCTGGCGGATGGCCTATGCCGGGTCAGGGCGGTTCCTGGGCTTGGTGATGGGGCGCGAACGTCTTGATCGCGAGGCATTTGTCGCAGACATGGACGCACGGATGGCCGACCTGTGGGAGCACAGGCTTCACGGTACCCTGATGCCGCCTTCGGTGCGCGTGCGGATGCTGTCGGATCAGCGGCTGTGGACGGGTCTGACGGCGAGCGACATGTTCCGCGCGCGGCTTGAGAATATGGACCTGCTGCAAAGCATCGAGCCGCAGGAGGAAGAAAACCTTTTTGCCCGGCTCGACGATATGATCCGGGACTAGGGGGATAGGGGCCGGCGGACCGGCCCCTATGCTAGCGGATCAGCGCGCGAACTTCTTGTGCTTGAGGCGCTTGGGTTCCAGCGCATCGGCACCCAGGCGGCGCTTCTTGTCTTCTTCGTAGTCTTCGAAGTTGCCCTCGAACCACTCCACATGCGCCTCGCCCTCGAAGGCCAGGATATGCGTACAGATCCGGTCGAGGAAAAAGCGGTCGTGGCTGATGACCACGGCGCAGCCCGCGAAATCCACCAGCGCATCTTCGAGCGCCCGCAGGGTTTCCACGTCAAGGTCGTTGGTCGGTTCATCGAGCAGCAGCACGTTGCCGCCCTCTTTCAACAGACGCGCCATGTGCACACGGTTGCGTTCGCCGCCTGACAACAGGCCGACCTTCTTCTGTTGGTCGCCGCCCTTGAAGTTGAAGGACGAGCAGTAGGCGCGGCTGTTCACTTCCGCGTCGCCCAGCTTGATGATCTCGGCGCCGCCGGTGATCGCCTGCCAGACGGTGTCATCCGCTTTCAGATCGTCGCGCGACTGGTCGACGTAGGACAGATCGACCGTATCGCCGTATTCGATGCTGCCCGCGTCAGGCTGTTCTTTCCCGGTCAGCATCTTGAACAGCGTCGATTTACCCGCGCCGTTGGGGCCGATCACGCCCACGATGCCGCCCGGCGGCAGGGAAAAGTCCAGCCCCTCGACCAGCAGCTTGTCGCACATCGCTTTCTTCAGGCCCTCGACCTCGATCACCTTGTTGCCAAGGCGCGGGCCGTTGGGGATGACGATCTGCGCGCGGGAAAGCTTTTCGCGCTCCGACTGTTCGGCCAGCTCGTTGTAGGACTTGATGCGGGCCTTCGATTTGGCCTGACGGGCGTTTGCACCCTGGCGCATCCAGTCAAGTTCACGCTCCAGCGT
>NZ_JBARZC010000020.1:0-6529 GCF_049649345.1 Henriciella sp.
ACCGTGTCATGAGCGTCATGGGTATGCGCGTTGTCATCTCAGGCGCACTCGTGCCGACAGCACCGATGTTCTCGCCGACAATTGAGCGGACAGAAATCTTCGATGGTCCGCCATCCACCGGGAATGGCACGTATAATGTCGCGCAATGGTTCGTCGGGGATGTTTTCCCTGGCCGCAAGCAGCCGGGCTTTATCGCCGGAACCGCGATTATTCTCGGTGAATATGACCCGGATTACCTAATCCTGAACGGAAACGGCAATCTGGCCTGGCCGGATGAAGGTCCGGGCGCTCTGATCGCGAGCGAAGTCAATACTGGCTTCGAAAACGTCGCGCTTGGTCTTGTCACTGACAGCATCTGCTCAACGCCGAGCTGCGACGCTGCCGTCATGAACCCGGACCAGGTGACCGTCGATCTTTATCTGGACTGGTATCAGGCCAACAATAACATGATCGTTGTTCCGATCCTCGATCCACGTCTGAGAGCCGCAGCGTTACGCGACGAAGGCGGTTTCCTTGTCGATGTCAGCGAAACCGGCCTGACAGGCCGTGAGTTCGGCACAGAAGGCTACTTCGGCGATATCAAGAGCACGCCTGTCGATCTTTCTGGCGATGGCCTGCTCGCAGAAGACGGCAGCGAGAATGTTGCCGCCCTGCATTACTGGATCACCGAACTGACCGGCTTTGATGCTCTGGCGCTCGCCAATCCGGATGTCGCTGAAATCGAAGCGACACGCGTTTCGTGCGATCCCGACCAGCTGGAAGTTCGCGGTGCAGTCCACTCGCCTGTTGACGAGCTCGGCGTCGCAACCGATGGCGGTGCCGTGACAGGAACGCGCGTTGTTCAGGTCTGGGTAGATCCGCCAGCTGGCGGTGACCCGTTCCTGTTCTCGCAAAGCACGCCAGCTGATATTGTCGGCGCGACCGATCCGGCTGTCGCGAACGACCCATTCGGCATCTATCGTCTTCGTGACCGGGCCATTCCGTTCTGCCCGGACACGATTGAGCTACGTTGGGTCGATCTTCTCGATCCGGCCAATCCACTCGCGGTCAACGCCGGCGTGGTTGTTGACGTCGCCCCTGCCTAAGACGGCAAACTGAAATCTAGAAGAAAAGGCGGGCCTCCACGGTCCGCCTTTTTTGGGCCCGCGCCTTACTCCGCAGGTTGAGGGGCGTCGGCCTGGCCGGTCTTGGTCTCGTCCTCAAGCTCCGCCGTCTCCGCTTCCAGCTTGCGGGCGACATCTCCCGGTGACCCTGTCCCGCGCGCCAGCAGCGAATAGGCCGTCGGCACGAACAGGACGGTCACCAGCGCCGCTGCGATCACACCGAACAGGATCAGAACCCCGATAGCAGAGCGCGTTTCAGCCCCTGCCCCGCTCGACAGAATGAGCGGTAGCGCGCCTGCCGCAGTGGTCAGGCTGGTCATGATGATCGGCCGGAAGCGTGCCAGTGCGGCTTCCTTGATGGCCTCATGGAACTCGCGCCCCTCATCGCGAAGCTGATTGGCGAACTCGACGATCAGAATGCCATTCTTCGCCGCAAGCCCGATCAGCATGATGAGGCCGATCTGGGTATAGATGTTCAGCGTATTGCCCGTCAGCCAGATGCCCAGCAGCCCGCCTGCCAGCGTCGCCGGCACGCAGAGCATGATCACAACCGGATGCCGATAGCTCTCGAACTGCGCCGCGAGCACGAGAAACACAATCACAAGCCCCGTCGCGAAGACGAACAGGATGGACTGTCCCGATGTCTGGAAGTCCAGCGATTGACCCTTGAAATCGACCGTCGCTTCATCCGGCAGGACGTCACGCGCAATCGCCTGCATCTCATCGAGCACATCGCCCAGGGACGCGCCGTCTGCAAGCCCCGCCTCAATCGTGATCGAGCGCACCCGGTTATACCGGTTGAGCGTCGGACTGTCGGCCACAGGCGTAATCGTCACCAGGTTGGAGAGCGGGATCAGCTGGCCTGAGCGCGATGAGCGCACATAGATGTTCTGCACATCATTCGGCGTATTCTGTTCGGAACGGAGCCCTTCGAGGATGACGTCATATTCCTCGCCGTCATCGATATAGGTCGTCACCCGGCGCGAGCCGAGCATGGTCTGGAGCGTTGCCCCGATATCCGCCACTGTGACGCCGAGGTCTGCGGCGCGCGCATAATTGACCTCGACGCGGTATTGCGGCTGGGTCTCCTTATAGTCCCAGTCGATATCGGTGAGGCCGGGATTGTTCTCCTGCAGGGCGGCAACATACGTATCGCGCCATTCGGTCAGCACCTCATAGGACGGCCCGCCAAGCACGAACTGAACCGGCTTGCCCGTTCCCCCGCCAAGCCCCTGTCGCATGATCGCAAAGGCGCGAATGCCCGGAAGGTCTGACAGTTTCTGGTTCACCTCGCCGATGATCGTGTCGGCGGGTCGGCGCTCGGACCAGTCATTCAGAACGACGATGACAAAACCCTCATTGAAAGAGGAAGTGCCAAATCCGGGCGCGCGCAGAAGGAGACGATTGATCTCACCGGTTTCGGTATAGGGCAGGAGCCGGCGCTCGATCTCGTCCATATAGCGCTCCATATAGTCATAGGAGGCCCCTTCAGGGCCGCGCACAGAGACGAAGAAGGCGCCGCGATCCTCTGTCGGCACATATTCCTGCTTGATGGTCTGCGACAGGCCATAGGCGCCCGCCGCCATACCGAGAAGGAGCGCGCCGACAACAATCGGCCTCAAGATCAGCCGGTCGAGCACCCAGCCATAGCCGGCCCGCACCCGGCCAAAAACCTTGTCGATGGCATTCGGAAGGGCGGAAAACATGCCATTGCCGCGGTCGGCCTTCAGGAGCTTGGAGGCCAGCATGGAGGCCAGCGTCAGCGCCAGAAGGCTGGAAAAGGCGACGGCTGCGGCCATGGTCAGCGCAAATTCGGTAAACAGGCGCCCGACATCGCCGCGCATGAAGGTGATCGGCACGAAGACCGAAATCAGCACCATTGTGGTTGCCACGACCGCGAAGCCGACCTGGCGCGTGCCGCGATAGGCGGCAACCAGCGGCGGCTCACCTTTCTCATCCATGCGCCGGACGATATTCTCAAGCACGACAATCGCATCATCGACGATCAGGCCAATGGCGAGGACCAGTGCAAGCAAGGTCAACAGGTTCACAGACAGGCCAAGCGCATAGAGCACCGTAAAAGTCCCGATGATCGAGATTGGCACAGTGATCGCCGGAATGAACGTCGCCCGAATGCTGCCAAGGAACATGAAAATGACGAGCGTCACCAGCCCGACAGCGATGGCGAGCGTGGTGTAGACTTCCTTGATCGACGCTTCGATAAACACCGAGCTGTCAAAGCTCTGGGCGATCTCCATGCCGTCCGGCAAGGTCTCGTTCAGCCGGGCCGCGAGATCGCGCGCACCGGCCGCCACATCCACCGTGTTCGCCGTCGACTGCTTGATCACGCCAAGCCCGACCATGGGCACGCCATTGCCGCGGAACATGTTGCGGTCCTCGACCGTGCCGCGCTCGACGCGCGCGACATCACCGAGGCGGACAAGATAGCCGTCCTCGCCTTCCGCGATAACGAGATTGGCGAACTGGTCCGGGGTCCGGAAGGTGCGGTCGATCCGGACGGTGAAGGTTCGTTTCTCCGATTCAAGGCTGCCGGCCGGGGCTTCCAGGTTCTCGGAGCGCAGCGCGCGTTCAATCTCGGCAACCGTCAGGTCGCGGGCAGCCAGCGATTTTCGGTCAATCCAGACCCGGAGTGCATAATCCCTCGAGCCGCCGACCCGCACGCGGGCGACACCATCAAGCGCGGAAAACCTGTCGACCAGGTACCGGTTGGCATAATCTGACAGCTCCGGCGTCGTCATCGTCTCGCTGGCCAGGTTCAGCCAGATGATCACATCATCATTGGAATCAGCCTTCTCGACTTCCGGGGGCTCGGCCTCTTCAGGCAGATTGTCGAGCACGCCCGAAATCCGGTCGCGAATATCATTCGCCGCGACATCGATATCCTGGTCGATGCCGAACTCCACGCTGATGCGCGAGCGCCCGTCGGTCGAATTGGAATCGATGAAGCGGATCCCCTCGACCCCGGCAATCCGATCCTCGATGATCTGCGTGATGCGCGTCTCGACAACGCTCGCCGAAGCGCCTGGATAATTGGTGCTGATGGACACGATCGGCGCATCGATATCGGGGTATTCCCTGAGCGGCAGCCGCTCGAAAGCGACCAGGCCGAAGATCACCAGTATCAGGGCAAAGACCGATGCGAGGACCGGCCGTTTGATCGCTGTATCGGAGAGCAGCATCGCCTAGCGCTCTGCTGAACCGGCGGATCCGGGCGGCCCGCTGCTGGCCTTTTTCCGCGCAGCGATTTCCGGCTCCAGCATCGACATGTCCTCGATTTTGACCGGCCCGCCATCGCGCACCCGGATGACGCCTTCAGTCACCACACGGTCGCCTTCCTCAAGGCCTGATTTCACCTCGACATAGCCTTCGCGCCTCAAGCCGAGAGATACTTCCTTGCGACGCGCCACAGGCTGCCCGTCTTCCTCATCGATCATGAAGACATAGGTGCGCGGGCCGACAGGCTGGACAGCTTCTTCCGGAATGGCGAGCGCGACACGCGGCTCAGCCAGAAGCGTGACCTGCACGAACATGCCCGACATCAAGAGCCGGTCCGGATTGGGCAAAGTGGCGCGCACCCGCACAGAGCGCGTGACGGGGTCGATGGCATTGTCGATCGAGGCGATGGTCCCGTCGAACACTTCGTCCGGCAGGTCGTCGGTGCGCGCTTCGATCGCGGTGCCCTTTTCGAGCGTGCGCAGATAAGTCGAGGGTACCTGGAAATCGAGATTCATCTCTCTGTCATCAATCAGCCGCGCGACAACATCGCCGGGCGTCACATAAGAGCCGACGCTGACCATGCGAAAGCCGAGCACGCCGTCAAACGGCGCGACCAGCACCCGGTCATTCTGGCGCGACTGGACCGCCCGCAGATTGGCCTGCGCGTTGTCGAGATTCCGATTGGCCTGGTCGAGCTCTGATTCAGACACGGCCTGCTGCTCGGCCAGGCGGGCAATCCGCTCCTGCTGGCGGCGCGCCTCGTCATAATTGGCTTCGGCAGCCTCAACCAGCGCGATCTGCTCATTCTGCGCGAGCGACAGGAGCGTCTTGCCAGCGTTTACCCGGTCGCCATCGTCAAAATAGATGGCGCGCACACGGTCGGCGGCATTCAGGGTCAGATCGACCTGTTCATTCGGCTCAAGCGTGCCGAGCGCTTCGATCCGCGTCGCAAAAGCGCGCTCTTCGACAGACGCGACGAACACGCTGGCGGGCCCGCCGCGGCCTTGGGCGAAGCCGGGCAGCGCCGCCAGAAAGACGGCCAAAGCCATAAAAATCAAGGGTCTAAAGATCATGTCTGTTCCAAACTATTCAGCTGCCAACCCGGCGCTGACGCTGTCAAATTCTACACCGCCCAAGGCTCTATACGCAGCGATTGCGCGTCTGGATGCCTGCAGGCGGCTTTCTGCGAGACGGTCTTCTGCATCAAGAAGCGTGCGCTGGGCGTCGAGGACATCGAGATAGTCGTCGAGCCCTTCCTCGAAGCGCAGCCGCGCAAGCTCAAGGGCGCGCCGGGCAGAGACTACAGCCTTTTGCAGATCATCGCGACGTCTGAGCTCGCTTGCATAGTCCGAAAGTGCCGCCTCCACCTCGCTGAGCGCGTTGATGACCGTCTCTTCATAGCGCGCCATGGCGGCCACAGACTGCGCGTCGGCAATATCGATACTGGCACGCACACGCCTCAGATCAGGCCCGGCCCAGCTGATTGACGGGCCGATGCCGAAACCGAAGCTCGAAAAGTCATCGAAATTCGTGGTGTCATCAAACAGCGCGAAGAGATTGGCGTTGAAACTGATGGTCGGGAAGAGATCTGCGCGCGCCGCCTCGCCGAGCGCAAGCTGGCTTGCAATCAACGCCTCGGCCTGGCGGATATCCGGACGCCTGCGGATGAAGTCTTCAACGCGGCCTGTCAGGATCGCGCCTTCATGTTCGGGAATGTCGCCCGCCTCAACGGCAAGCGCCAGAAGGGCGGGATCGGGCGCCGGCGCCGGTTGACCGATGAGCGCCGCCAGCGCGCTTCGCGACGACTGGATGATCGCTTCAAACACTGGCAGCTGGGCTAGCGTGGTGCGGTATTGCGCTTCGGCGCGGTCGAGGTCGAGCTGTGTTGCGCGGCCATTTTCGAGCAGGGTCTGCAACAACTCGAGGCCCTCGGCCTGCGTATCGGCGTTGCTGCGCGCCACTTCAAGGCGCCGCTGCGCGCCCCTCAGCTCGACATAATTCAGCGCCGTCTGGCTCGCGATGATCACAGCCACATCCCGGCGCGCCTGCCGCGCGGCCTCGACATCAAATTCGGCTGCCTCGATCTGGGCTGCGATCCGGCCAAAGGCATCAAGCTCCCAGCTCGCGCCGAGATTGGCGTCGCCGGCGAGCGTCACATCGGCGCCTTCGCGCGCGGCCCGCCCGATCTC
>NZ_JBARZC010000021.1:0-4334 GCF_049649345.1 Henriciella sp.
CGGTGACCTCGTTCTCAGATAAGCGCCCAGGTGGTGGATCAGGGCCCGCTGCTTCGGCGGCCAGTTTTCGGCCGCCAACGAAATGCAAAGCTGGACGGACGGATCAGATGGAGAAGCGGCAACAACGGCAGGCGCAGTGCCCAGTGCCAGGCTCCGGCGCGCAAGAGCCGATGAAGGTGTCGCAGCCAGACCCCATAGGCGGCGCCCGGTTGCCCGGCAGCGAACGAGACAAGTGCTGCATGAGCTACGCTGCCTGCAAGGACGGTTTCGATGGAGCGGCCAGGATACAGGCCCGCGGCGGCTCTTTGAACAAGGTGCCCAAGACCCTCGCGGACACGCTTCGCGTCTCCTGTGAGTTGATCTCCAGCACCAATTTCGTGCAGGACAAGTATCGGAGATCGGACCAGTGTACAGAACTCGGCGTTGGCGCGCATGAACAGGTCAGTGTCCTCGGCACAGAACATCTCGTTGGAAAAACCACCGAGCCGGCTAAGAAGATCGCGCGTCATCACCAAGTTGCACGCGGCGAAACGCATTTGGGCGCCCGAGAGCACCGCGTCAGTAAAGCACGGAAATGTCAGAATGTCCGGTACGACATCGGAGATGCTCGGCCAGTTGCCATTGGCGCCGGGCCCAATATCGTGTGTCGCAAGGAAGGTCAGTGGTCCAATCTTGGATTGGACAACAAGGTCGACAAGGACGGTTGCCGCGCCGGGCATCCAGCGATCGTCACTATCAAGGAACGCGATGTAACGGCCGGTACTAGCTGCGATTCCTCTGTTGCGAGCTGCGCTTGGGCCGGCATTCTCCTGCTCGATGACCTGCGTCTTGGTCAGCGAAATATTGGCGATTGCAGTGCGAGCGGCGGCCGCGGTGCCATCTGCCGAGCCATCATCGACCACGATCAGCTCTATCCCAGGCGGCGCACCCGCCAGCGTAGCGATCGCGTCACCGACCTTGTTGGCGCGGTTATAAGCAGGGATGATGATGGAGAGGATAGGGCGTGACAATGACAGCTTCGTGCTTTCTCGGATTCTTTGGCAAGGGTCCCATCGTGCCTTCCGTCCGCAATTATGACCCTCCGAATGACTGCAAGAGTATCGCGCTAGACGGCGCGTTTTGCCCGCTCAAAGCACTTTACATCACATACCCACATCTTCGCAATCCAGAGGGTTGCTGATGCCTCCTTTCGCAACACCTCATCCGTTCGTGTCGATCGGCCTGCCGGTTCATAATGGAGGTCGCTATCTCTCCGACGCGATCGACTCAATTCTTGCGCAGAGCTATCGCGACTTTGAACTCCTGATCTCGGACAACGCCTCCACCGATAACACCGCCTCTATTTGCAGGGATTACGCGAGTCGCGATGGCCGGGTGAGGTTTGTGCGACAAGATAGGAACCTTGGCGCAGCGGCAAACTTCAACTATGTCTTCCATCATACAATGGGTCGATATTTCCGGTGGGCCGCCTACGACGACATGATCGCAGCTTGCTATCTAGACCGCACCGTTGCGGCGCTCGAAGCCGACACCACCGGTGCTGTGTTGGCCTATACCCAAACGTTACGTATCAATTCTGACGGCCGAGAGTTGGGCATCGACGACCGGGTCACGCGAAAGGGTGGAGACACGGCTGCGGAGAGATTAGCAAAGATGATCGGTCCAGGTGATCATACTGCATCGCTGATCCACATGTGTTTCCCGGTCTTCGGGCTGGTACGTCGGGAAGTCTTGGAAAAGACAAGCCTGATCGCCAACATGCCCCGTTCAGACAAGCTGTTGCTGGTGGAACTCGCCTTGCATGGGCCGTTTCTGGAACTTTCCGAACCACTATTTCTGCGGCGCGAGCATGACGAGGGATCCGTCATCGCAGCGGAAGCGGCAAGCAGCGCCGGCGAGCTCGAGCGACAGCTCGCCTCATGGTTTGATCCGCAGCGCGGTAAATGGTTTCCGGCAACGAACAGCAGACTAGGGGCGGGGTACTTTCGCGCGGCGTTAGGCACGCCAATGCCGTTGTCGGAGCGATTGGCGGCGCTGCGCGTAATCGCAGGTTGGTGTCGGCGGAACGTCAGGATTATCGGAGGCGAGATGAAGACCATCATCCTCGAAAGACTGACGCTATCCAAACAATAACCATGCGTTTAGTGTGACACGCCGCCGGCGTAAAAACTGAACAATGAGCAGATTCTCTTGCTCTCCTTCAGAGTATCCGCATGGATCTTGCTGTCTTGCTTCAGGGGGAGCCGCGCTGCAGTGAAGCGCCTAAGCATGCCCGGGACAAGACCCGCGGCTTTGCGGCCATTGCGGGAGCTTCGATCGAATGCCATGACACTATGGCCAGCAGGAGTGTTGCAGGCATCGAATATGCAATATTCTGCAGTGGGGTTTGCGCACCAAAAAGATAAACCGCCAGGCCCTGAATGGGAAATGCGTAGACGTACATACCATAGGAGTAGTCGCCAAGCTCGTTGAAACGAAGTATCGTCCCACCTGGAAGGTACGCAAACACAAAGGTCGCGTAGGCGAGAACGAAGATAAAGGCGGGAAACGCGAATAAGGTATCCGCAAGGATGAACGCTAACAGAATCATGGGGACCAATGCCCACGATGATAAGGGAATTTGCTCACGCCAGATCCAGAACGCGACACCGATTGCGTACGGGACCGACAGGCGATGAAACGCAGCGATCGTTCCTGGCACTTCGACCGGCGAAAGAGTAACTGCAAACCATATTACCGCGTAGAGTCCGAGGAGGGCAGCGGATCTTTCTCGCGTCGTGAAGAACCCGAGAACCCCAGCGGCAAATACCCCGGCGTAGCAAAGAACCTCGTGTCGCAGCGTCCAGATTGAACCGACAACCGCCTCAATCGGTTGACCTACAAAGACCCCTGGAAGCTCATACATTAGCGGAAAGAGAGCCAAGTCGCGCATTACGAATAGAAACGGCTCGCCGCTCGCGAAGTACGCCCTAGCGCCAATCGTCGTAACGACGGGCCCCAGTAATAGCGCTACAAAGAGCAGGTTGACCAAGAGTGCCGGGAATAATCGCAGGAGGCGAGACAGTATGAAGCTCGTTCGTGACGACGAACGCTGAAAACTGGCAGTGATGAGAAAGCCTGAGATGACGAAGAAGACAAAGACAGCCAACGTGCCGAGCGAATGACCTACCATCTCTTCAAGCGGTTCGGTAGTACCCGGACCCTCGACCATCGGCCACGCATGGGACACGAGCACGGCGGCAGCAGCCACGAACCGGATCAAATTGAGATTGTTGTTTCGACCCTGGCTGAGTGCGGCGAGTCTGGTCATACTTTCCTCTCGGACGCGTACCTCAATGACATTAGACCCTTTCGAGTGCGAGAGTCATCGCAATAATCCGAAATTCTTGTACGTTGGTCGCCATGATCGATTCTTCCCAGCCACGCGTCGGCGTCGTGATTCCATGCCGGGACCGCGCAGACACTGTTGCGGAGGCAGTGCTAAGTGTACTTGATCAAGATTATTCCAATCTTGAGGTGATCGCAGTTGACGACGGCTCAACCGACAGCACTGTAAACGTGCTTCGCGGTATCCGGGATCCGCGTTTGAGAATTCTATCGAATTTCGGAACGCGAGGACCCAGCGCGGCACGAAACTTCGGTGTCCGCCACACAACAGCTCCATGGATTGCCTTCCAAGACAGCGACGATCTCTGGCGACCGGCTCGGTTGTCTCGGCAGATGCCCCGGCTCGCGAGTGGAAGTTGGATAGGCGGCTTCTGCGGAATGGAAGTCAAGCTGGGAAGTCAGATCGATAGCCCAGTCATCGACCGGTATCCGCGTCCAGGTACTGCGCCACGGTCGAGCCGAGTCTTGCCGGACCTTCTCAGAAACAGCATTGTTTCGACGCAGATGTTGATTCTTCGCCGTGACGTGTTCGAGCTCGTGGGCGGCTTCGATGAGACGTTGTCCGCACTCGTCGACTGGGAACTCATGCTGCGCGTGGCTCCTGAAGGGCCCATCGACTTTCTTGCCGAGAACCTGGTCGTACAGAGACTAAGCCCGAATTCGATCACTTGGATGAGTGCTCGCCGAGTGGCGGCGCAACAGCAGGTTCTCGAGAAGCATCGAGATCTCTTTGCGACGGACCCGAAAGCGCTCGCGCGTCATCATCACCGGATCGCGGGCAGTCTTCGGACACTGGGAAAATGGCATGCCGCTCGCGCTCACTCTGCCGCAGCCATGCGCCTTTTCCCTACCCGACCACGCTACGTGGCGGCCTATGCTTGGAGTTTCCTTGGCAGCATCGGCCCCTCGCGATAACCATGTACCTTTCTAATAAAAGTATTCGGTCA
>NZ_JBARZC010000022.1:0-1745 GCF_049649345.1 Henriciella sp.
GAACAGGGCGTTGGCGCGCTGGAAGCGCTCAATACCGAGGCGAGCGCGAGTTTCGCTGAGCACAGGCAAGAGATCGATGCCTGCTTCGGCAAAGATACGGTTGAAGAGATTGTCGCGGCGCTGAGCGAGGGGAGCGACTGGGCCAAGGCGCAAGCTGAAATGCTGAGCTCCAAATCCCCCCTTACCATGAAGATTGCGCATCGCCAGCTCACGGAAGGCGGCAAGATGGACGATTTCCGCGAGAACATGCGTATGGAGTACCGGATCGGCGGGCGACTCGTCTGCACCGAGAACTTCATTGAAGGCGTTCGCGCCGTGCTCGTCGACAAGGACCATAATCCGAAATGGCAGCCACCCACGCTGGAAGCTGTCTCCGACGACCTGGTCGACAGCTTCTTCGCGCTGCTGGGCGAGAACGAGCTCCAATTCATCTGAGAGAGAAAACAGCCATGACGAAAGTTGCATTTATCGGCCTTGGGAATATGGGCTCAGGCATGTGCGCGAACCTCGCCAAGGCAGGCCATGAGGTCCGTGCTTTCGATTTGAGCGCTGAAGCCATCCGCAAGGCGGAAGAAGCTGGCGCGACCGGCGCTCGCTCTCTTACCGATGCGGTTGCGGGCGCCGACGTCGTGGTCTCCATGCTACCGGCCGGCAAGCACGTTCTGTCTGTCTATTTCGGTGAGGACGGCGTGGCTGCGCATAGCGCGCCTGGCACGCTCTTTCTCGATTGCTCGACCATCTCCGTTGAAGAGAGCCGTGAGGCCGCGAAGCAAGCCGCAGATGGCGGCTTCCTTATGGTCGATGCGCCAGTCTCAGGCGGGACTGCGGCGGCCGATGCCGGCACGCTGACCTTCATGGTCGGCGGGCCGAAAGAGGCCTTCGAAAAGGCCAAGCCGCTACTGGAAATCATGGGCAAGAATGTCTTCCACGCGGGCGACGCCGGCAATGGGCAGGTGGCGAAGATCGCGAACAATATGCTGCTCGGTATTTCGATGATTGGCACATGCGAGGCGTTCAACCTCGCAGAAAAGCTCGGCCTTGATGCGCAGACGTTTTTCGACATTTCATCCACGGCCTCCGGCCAGTGCTGGTCCATGACAAGCTATTGCCCGGCGCCCGGTCCGGTTCCCGCCGCGCCATCCAACCGCGACTACCAGCCGGGCTTCGCGGTCGCCATGATGCTCAAGGATCTGCGGCTCGCACTCGGCGCAGCTGAAGGCGCTGGCGCAGAGGCGCCCCTCGGTGAGCATGCCCGCGACATCTATGCCAAACTCGATGAGGATGGCCATGCCGGGCTCGATTTTTCAGGCGTGATGAAGCGGATTCGGGGCGAGCTTTAGGCCCGCTGTACCGGCAAGCCCTTTCCCCGGCGTGACGGGCTGATCTTCCTCGTCTTTGGTTTTACAACGGCGTCGAAGATAAGGCGCCGCTCAAGGCTGCAGAAGAAGGGAAGAAACATGGCTATCAAGACGCGTTTTACCGAAGCTTTCGGGATAGAGCATCCGATTGTGCAGGGCGGTATGCAGTGGGTCGGCTATGCCGAAATGGTTGCGCCAGTGGCCGAAGCAGGCGGCCTCGGCTTCCTGACGGCGCTGACCCAGCCGACGCCGGAAGACCTCGCCAAGGAGATCGCCCGCACCAAGGAGATGACCGACAAGCCGTTCGGCGTGAACCTGACCATCCTGCCGGCCATCAAACCGCCGCCTTATGCCGAATACCGCCAGGCGATCATCGAGGGCGGCATC
>NZ_JBARZC010000023.1:0-3015 GCF_049649345.1 Henriciella sp.
GGTTGAATCTGCAAAACGGTCACAGACAACCCAGTCGCCGCGCTGAAGCGCCGGGAGGATCTTTTTCTCGATATGATCGGCGCGGGCCGCATTCATCAGCAAAGCCTCGGCCAATGGGCTCCATTCCTCCTCGTCAGGCGGATCCAGGACGAGCGTGCGAACAGCCTCACCAAGCGCTGTGCCGCCTGGTTCTCTGCTGATCAGCAGCGGCAGTTCCAACGCCTCGAACTGCTTGCGAAGCCCTTCGATCAGGGTCGACTTTCCAGATCCTTCTCCGCCTTCAATCGTGATGAAGCGGCCACGGTTCATGATGCGTCGGCAGACGGCCCTGAAAGTTTCAGGCTGAGCCCTTCGATGGCGCGGCCCATAAAGCCGAGCTTCCCGACATTGTCAGTCGCCACCAGTGGCGCGAGGATGGGTTCGTCCTTGCCCTCAAGCGTGATGGAGAGCGAAGCGACGACATCGCCTGCCGTGATCGGCGCGGCGATCGGACCGTCATAGACGATCTCGGTCACGGCATCGTCGAAGGCGCGTTTGTGAGCAGCGACGCGGATCGGCGCTTCCAGCTTGACGCCGACCTCGCGGGCTTCGCCATTCCAGACCGGCACATTCGCCAACGGCTCTGCTCCCGGCTCGACCGTCTTTGTATCGAAGGCCGTAAACGCCAGTCGCATCAATCGCTCGGCCTCGTCTGCACGGGCCTGCGAACTGTCGAGCCCGTTGATCACCAGGATCCGGCGCTTGCCGTCTCTCACCGCCGATGCGGTAAGCCCATAGCCGGAGACCTCCAGATGTCCGGTCTTCAGGCCGTCGGCGCCCTCCATGGAATACAGGAGCGGATTGCGATTGCCCTGTGTAATGCCGTTCCAGGTCATCTCTTTTTCGGAATAGAAATTGTAATACTGGGGAAACTTGTCGATCTCCATGCGGGCGAGACGCGCGAGATCTGCGGCCGAGATCACATGGTCCTCAGCATAGAGGCCGCTTGCATTCTTAAAGCTGGCCGATTCCAGCCCCATGTCCTGGGCGAGATCGGTCATGCGGCCCGCAAAAGCGGTTTCTGTGCCGGACAGGCCCTCGGCAAGAACAATACAAGCGTCGTTTCCAGACAGGATGATCACGCCACGAAGAAGATTTTCGACAGTCGGGGTCTCATCGATGTTGAGGCCCATGGTCGAGCCACCAGTGGCCCACCCGCCTTCACGCCAGGCCCGCTCGCTGACAGGCAGCGTATCGTCCAGCGAGATTTCCCCATTCTCGATCGCGTCATAGACAACATGCGCCGTCATGATCTTGGTCATCGAGGCCGGGATCATCGGTTCTTCGCCCTTCTTGGAGAAGAGGATGTCCTGTGTCTCATAGTCCATGATCACAGCATATTCGGCTTGTGTATCGATAAGCTGGGCCGACGCTGTGAATGCCATGCCTGTGGCGAGGGTAAATGGCAGGGCAAATCTGGTGAAGTTCATTGTGTCTTTCTCCGGGCACGGGTTCCACACTCTAGCTAGGGGAACCGTGCTTCAGAAAAAGGGCCGCTTTGAGACAATCGTCAATGGCTGCTGCTGATTATCTCAGGACGATGAAGCCATCCTCGATCCCGCGAACGCCGAGCTGGTACTTTGCGAGATCGGCGGCATTGCGGCTTTGGAACGGACCGACAAGGACGCGGAAATAGTCTGCACCCTGTACGCGCACCGGCTCGATATCGACCGGATACTGCCGGCCGACCTGCGCATTCATGCCTTCAGCATTGCTGATATCTGCAAAGGCGCCAATCTGGACATAGATTTTGGGCGCGAAGGCGTTTGCGGTGGGTTGAGGCGCCGCTGCAGGAGTCGCGGCCGCGCGGATCGGTTCAGGTCTTGTCTGGACCGGCGCTGGCTGCAGAGGGGGAAGCGATGCCTGCTGCACGCCGGCTGGCACAAGATCGCGCTGAGCGGGCGGTGTGGCATTCGCAAGGCGAGCTGGAGTCGCGATAGACTGGCCGGGGTCCGGCACGCCCAGGGTCGGCTCGACACCGCCCATCAGGAAATCGCCATAAAGATCGCGGTCTTGTTGTTCGACAAGCTGGGGTTCAGCCTTCACGATGCGCGGCGCTGGTTCGTCGAGCTCTGCAAATGTCAGAGGCTGCTCTTCTGCTTCCGGCGCCGGGCCGAGATACTTTACAGTTACAGGCGCAGTGCCAGCGCTCAGAATGTCCAGCGTCTGGGCAGCCTTACGGGACAGGTCGATGACCCTGTCATCCTTGAACGGGCCACGATCATTTACGCGGACGACAATCTCCTTGCCATTCGCCTCATTGATGACCTGAACCAGGCTGGGCAGCGGCAGCGTGCGGTGCGCAGCCGTCATGGCATTCATGTCGAATGTCTCGCCATTCGCGGTCGGGTTTCCGTGGAAGTCCTCTCCATACCAGGAGGCGAGACCGCGCTCTTCGGCGCTCGCCGCCACGAAGTTCGGCGTGACGGGCTCAGTCTGCCGGGCGGCAGGTATCGTATTGGTTTGGCTTCGGTCGAGGACAAGAGATTGCGGGCCTTTGGGGGCGGCGGCAGGCCGGACCTTGCTTGAGACGTCACTGGGCCAGGCGGGCGCAGAACTTCTTGGCGCCGTCAGTCCCGGCGCCTTTTCCACGCTTGCGGTTTGTTGTCTCGCTGGTGCGGCCTGCTGCTGCGGCGCCCCCGGATAGGAAAAATCAAGCTGAACGCGCGCAGATGGCGGTGCGCCTGGGCCTGAGCGGGTGACCGGACCGCGCCATGCATCCCTTGTGGCATTTGAGTTGGCACGAGGCACACTGCCCTGCCCTGCATACTCGATTGGCGCTGGCTTGCTGCGATCCGCAACGGAGGCGGGCGCCGCCAAAATCAGAGCTGAAACTATAAGCGCGGTCTGCTTTTGCAGAATAATCGGACCGGTCATCCAAACCTCGTTCTGTGGTCATTTATACGCAACCCGGTTTCTTCGAGCGGCGTAAGCAACTTCTGTTGATGGTTTTGTTTACCATGTCGTGATGGACAC
>NZ_JBARZC010000024.1:0-2816 GCF_049649345.1 Henriciella sp.
ATGATGAAGACGACCAGCAGCACCTCGACCAGCGTCATGCCCTTCTGAGCGAGCGAAGCAGGCCGGTCGCGCATCTTCTAGTTCCAGTTCCCGATATCTGCGTTTTCTTCCTCGCCGCCTTCCTGGCCATCGGCGCCAAGCGAATAAAGGTCATAGGCCTTTTCAGAGCGCTCTGCCGGGCGCTCATAGACGAAGGGCCTGCCCCACGGGTCAAGCGGCAGTTTCTGGATATAGCCGCCCTTACGATATGTGCCGGATGTGCTGGTATCGGCCGGTTCCGTGACAAGCGCTTCTAGCCCCTGCTGCGTTGTCGGATAGTCGTACATGTCGAGGCTGTACTGCTCGAGCGCATTGGTCAGCGCGGCGACATTGGTACGCGCGGTCTTGACCTGCGCATCGGTTCGCGCGCCGAGCACGTTGAACAGGACCACAGTCGACAACAGGCCGATAATGAAGATCACCACCATGATCTCGGTCAACGTAAAGCCCGCCTGTTTGGACGGCCTTTTGACGGGGGTCTTTTTCATCTCGATTTCTCCGTTCGCTTCAGCCAATGGCCAGCGTATTGATCTGCAAAATGGGCAGCATGATGGATAACACGATCAGTGCGACGATGCCTGCCAGGAAGACAATCATCAGCGGCTCGAGCAGGCCGAGCGCGATGGTTGTGGCATTGTCGAATTCGTCTTCGAGGTAATCGGCGCCCCGGCCCATCATGCCGGCAAGGTCGCCGCCGCGTTCCCCGCTTGCCACCATGTGCAGCAGGATCGGCGGGAAGACCTCCTCGGCGCGCATGGCGCGGGCAAGCGAAGAGCCCTCCTCCACCCGGCGGCGGACATTGCTGGTGGCTTTGCGGAAGACTGTATTTCGCATGGCATTACGCGCCGCGCCAAGGCATTCGGGCACAGGTGCGCCGCTGGCAGAGAGGGTCGCAAAGGTACGCGCAAAAGCGGCCGCAGAGACCCCGCGTGAAAGCTTGCCGATGACGGGAAGCGACAGGATGAACCGGTCGCGCGCTTCTGCGGCGGGTTTGGTTTTGAACAGGCGGCGCAGCCCCCATATGCCGGCAATCAGGCCAAGCAGCACGACGACACCCCAGCGCCGCAAGAATTCGGATATTGCTATGACCGCGTCGGTCAGCCATGGCAGGTCCTGGCCCAGCGTATCGAACTGTTCGACAATCGCAGGCACCACGAAGATCATCAGAAGCGTCACAACGAACAGCGCGATCACGCTCAGCACGATGGGATAGATCAGGGCTGAGAGGATCTTGTTCTTCATCTTGCGCGATTTTTCCAGGTGCGCGGCGAGCCGCTCCAGAACCTCATCGAGCCGGCCCGATGACTGGCCGGAAGACACAACCGCCCGGTAGAAAGCGGGAAACGCCCTTGGCGCTCCGTTGAGGGACTCCGACACCGAATAGCCATCCGTTATCGATGAGCGCACGCCCATGAAAACTTTGCGCGTGGCCGGCTTTTCGGCCTCAGCAGCGACCGATCCGATTGCCTCCTCGACCGGCATGCCGGATTTCACGAGCAGCGCGAGCTGGCGCGTCGCGACGACGAGATCGCCGCCGGACAGGTGCTGGTCATGGCCAGTGACGGAATCTTTTTTCAGCCCCTTGCGGCTTTCGGTGACGTCGAGCGGCGAGAGCTGGCGCAGGCGCAACTCCTTGCGCGCAGCGCGCGGGGAATCGGCGGTGATCACACCTGAGGTGCGTTTGCCGTCCGAGCCTATGGCCTGGTAATCATAGACCGCCACTGCGCTCTTCCTCCTTGCGGCAGACCCGCAGGACTTCCTCGACACTCGTCTCACCGGCCGTCACATAGCGGCGCGCATTCCGGAACAGCGTGTCGTGCCGGGCAAAGGCGCGCTCTTCGAGCCGGTCTTCGGACGCATCCTCGCGGATGAGCTGGCGAAGCTCCTGATCGACCAGCAGGAGTTCATAGACGCCGAGGCGGCCCTCATAGCCGGTCTGCGCGCACTTCATGCAACCGGCCGGGCGGTAGAAGGTATGATCTTCATCATCCGGGATACCGAACATCGCCTTCTCGTCAGATGTCGCTTCATGCGGCGCGCGGCAATGATGGCAAAGCTGGCGCACAAGGCGCTGGGCGAGCACGGCGCGCATCGTGGCCGCAAGCACATAGGGCTCAATCCCCATATCGCGCAGGCGCTGAATCGCTCCGGCGGCGCTGTTTGTATGCACCGTGGAGAGCACCGGGCGGCCAGTGGAGGCAAATTCGAAAGCGACTTTTGCCGTTTCCAGATCTCGTATCTCACCGACCATGACGACGTCCGGATCATGGCGCAGAATCGCGCGCAGTGTGGCGGCGAAGGTCAGGCCGACTTTGTGGTGCATCTGGGTCTGGCTGATGCCATCGAGGCCGTACTCGATCGGATCTTCCAGCGTCATCACATTGCGCTGGCCATTGTTCAGCACCGACAGGGCTGAATAGAGCGTCGTCGTCTTGCCAGACCCGGTTGGGCCTGTGACGAGCGTGATGCCGTTTGGCTGGGCGAGCACGCCGGCGAAGCGCTTCAGCGTGTCGTCATCCATGCCGAGATCGTTGAGGCTGAGAAGCGCATTGCGCGTATCCAGCAGTCGCATGGTGACGCGCTCGCCATAGCGCGATGGCAGGGTGGATACGCGCACATCGATAGAGCGGCCACCGATTGAGAGCGAAATACGCCCGTCCTGCGGAATACGTTTCTCGGCAATATCCAGCCGCGCCATGACCTTAACCCGGCTGGTCAGCGGCGCGGCGAGCTTGCGCGACGGCGTCAGCACTTCCTGCAATACGCCATCGATCCTG
>NZ_JBARZC010000025.1:0-3279 GCF_049649345.1 Henriciella sp.
GCACATAGCTGCATCGGCGGGAACTCCATTCCGCCACAGCACAAGTTCCAAACTGACTTCGTAAATCCCGTTCTCAGTTTCTATTTCGGCATGGCCCATATTGGGCAAGACAAACTCTCCACCTTCATGCTGATCAAAGAAGATATGACCTGGAAAGCCAAGATCCCGGATCAAGGGCACGTAGCGGGCCTCTGCCTCGATTTGGGCCGTCGTTGGCTCTTCAATCCGAACGAAGCAATCTGTCGTGTCCGTATTGCAGGCCATGAGGGATTTGATTTCCGGATCGATATCACGGAGCGCTTCTTCCAGCGCCTCATAGGCCGGTTTGTTATGGTCGAAGAAAGCTTTTGACCGAGCTTCTTCGGCCTCAACCGGAAGCTTGTCGCAACCTGAGAGCAGCAAAAGGAAGGAAACAATAGCTGTGGCGTTCAGCCCTGCGCTGACGCTCCGGGCGTTCGGCGGGAAATTGGTCCACTGGACCAATTTCTTATCCGCCTCACACATCCACCTCCGCCTCGAGCGCATTGTCCTGAATGAACTCGCGCCGTGGCTCCACGACATCGCCCATAAGCCTCGTGAACATCTCGTCGGCTTCGTCGGCGTGGGCGACTTTGACCTGGAGGAGGGTGCGCGCGTTTGAATCGAGCGTGGTTTCCCAGAGCTGGTCGGCATTCATCTCGCCGAGGCCCTTATAGCGCTGGATCTTGAGGCCCTTGCGGCCGGCTTCGAGCACCGCTTCGAACAGGGCGACAGGGCCGTGAATGGTGACCTCGCCGGCCTTGTCATTGCGCAGCACCGACGGTTCGACATAGAGGTGGCGGATGCCGCTCGCATGATTGTTGAGGCGGATCGCGTCCTGGCTGGCGAGCAGCGTCTTGTCGAGCACGGCCTTCTCCTCGACCGAGCGGACCTCACGGCGGAGCGTCAGATCGCCATCCTCGAAGCTGCCTTCCCACGTATCCTCGCCCTCTTCGGCGATGAGGTTGAGGCGGGCGGCGGTCTTCTCGGCTTCGGCGTCCGAAGCGCCGGGGGCCAGCGCGCCTGCAATCGCGGCCTGCTCGACGATATGGCCGGGCGCGCGCAGGGACAGGCGCCACAGCGCAGTCTTGAAGCTTGCCGCCTGGCGGACGTTTTCGCGAAGGTCCTCTGCGGCAATCTGCGTGCCGTCTGCGAGGATCAGCGTCTCGCCGGTCGTGCCTTCCTCGATCAGGTAATTGTCCATCTCGATATCGTCTTTGAGATAGCGTTCGGACTTGCCGCGGGAGACCTTGTAGAGCGGCGGCTGCGCGATGTAGAGGAAGCCGCGCTCGATCACCTCGGGCATCTGGCGGTAGAAGAAGGTGAGCAGCAGGGTGCGGATGTGCGCGCCGTCGACATCGGCGTCGGTCATGATGATGATCTTGTGGTAGCGCATCTTGTTGATGTCGAACTCGTCGCGGCCAATGCCGGCGCCGAGCGCCATGATCAGCGTGCCGACCTGGTCTGAGGACAGCATCTTGTCGAAGCGCGCGCGTTCCACGTTGAGGATCTTGCCGCGCAGGGGCAGGATGGCCTGGTTGGAGCGGTCGCGGCCCTGTTTGGCAGAGCCGCCGGCAGAATCCCCCTCGACGATGAAGAGTTCCGATTTCGCCGGGTCCTTCTCCTGACAATCGGCAAGCTTGCCGGGCAGGGAGGTGATGTCGAGCGCCGTCTTGCGGCGGGTCAGGTCACGCGCCTTGCGGGCGGCCTCGCGCGCGGCGGCGGCTTCGACGATCTTCAGCATGATCATCTGAGCTTCCTTGGGATGCTCTTCGAACCATTCAGACAGCTTCTCACCCATCAGGCTCTCAACCACGGGGCGGACCTCGGAGGAGACCAGCTTGTCCTTGGTCTGGGACGAGAATTTCGGATCGGGGACCTTGACCGAGAGGACGCAGGTGAGGCCCTCGCGGGCATCATCGCCGGAGATGTCGACCTTCTCTTTCTTGGCGATGCCTGTCTCGGCGGCGTATTTGTTGATGATGCGGGTCAGCGCGCCGCGGAAGCCGGCAAGGTGGGTGCCGCCATCGCGCTGGGGGATGTTGTTGGTGAAGCAGAGCACCTGCTCGTGATAGGTGTCGTTCCACTCCATCGCGACTTCGACCGTGATGCCGTCCTTCTCGCCAATCGCGTAGATCGGCTCAGGGATGAGGGCGGTTTTCTGGCGGTCGACATGCTGCACGAAGGCTTTCACGCCGCCATCATATTCCAGCACGGCCTCATAGGCTTCGGGCCCGCGCTCATCGCGGAAGACGATGCGCACGCCGGAATTGAGGAAGGCGAGCTCACGCAGGCGGTGCTCCAGCGTCTTCCTGTCATATTCGGTCATGGTGAAGGTCGAGGCGGCGACCATGAAGCGTACGGCCGTGCCGGTCAGCGGCTTGCCATTGGCGCGCATCGGGGAGGTGCCGACCTCTTTCAGCGGCGCCTCGACCACGCCGCCATCGATGAAGCGGACATAGTGCTCCTTGCCATTCCGGTGAATGCGCAGCTCGAGCCAGTCAGACAGGGCGTTGACGACGGAGACACCGACGCCGTGAAGGCCGCCGGAGACCTTGTAGGAGTTCTGGTCGAACTTCCCGCCGGCATGCAGCTGGGTCATGATGACCTCGGCGGCGGACACGCCCTCTTCCTTGTGCATCTCGACGGGAATGCCGCGGCCATTATCGGTGATCTCGGCAGAGCCATCGGCGAGCAGGGTGACGGTCACTTCGTCGGCATGGCCGGCCAGCGCCTCGTCGATTGCATTGTCGACAACCTCATAGATCATGTGGTGCAGGCCGGAGCCGTCATCGGTGTCGCCAATGTACATGCCAGGGCGTTTGCGGACCGCTTCGAGCCCCTTCAAAACCTTGATGGAATCGGCGCCATATTCGGGCATATTTTCTGCTGGGTCGGCCATGCTTTTCCAGTCACTTTCTGATTCGTCAAAATGCCCTGAAAATATACAGGATTCGGACGAATAAGGGAAATCTCCAGCTGTGGTAAATCGGCCACAAGGCCGGGGTATTTTGTGCAATGAAAACAGGGGTTTGTGGGGGTCAGATTTGGGTCGTTCTGTCGGGCCTGCGAAATGGCAGTTGGGGCACTGGCAGAATGGCGCAATTCGACATATCAAGTATGCGCTCACTCACGTGCGCCACGGCAATAGGCGTCCGGCGTCAAACCGCCATGGTGGATCTGCAGTTCCACGCCTGCCATCGAGCCGTCAATCGCAGGAATGCGGTTTAGCCGGATGGGCGTGCCGGCATCGACGCAGTC
>NZ_JBARZC010000026.1:0-1846 GCF_049649345.1 Henriciella sp.
GCCGGCGTTCGATCGCGCTGAACCTCAAGAATCCCGATGACGTCGAAACGGCGCTCAAGCTGATCGAAAAAGCAGATGGCCTTATCGAGGGCTTCCGGCCGGGCGTGATGGAGCGGCTCGGCCTTGGCCCCGATGTGGTTCTAAAGCGGAACCCAAAACTCGCCTATGGGCGGATGACCGGCTGGGGGCAGTTCGGGCCTCTGTCGCAAGCGGCGGGACACGACCTCAACTATATCGCGCTAACCGGCGCGCTTGGCGCCATGGGCCGCAAGGGCGAGCGCCCTTATCCGCCGCTCAACCTGATCGGTGACTATGGCGGCGGTGCGCTTTATCTCGCTTTCGGTCTGCTCGCTGCCATCATCAGTGCCAAAGGCGGCGGCGAAGGCCAGGTTGTTGACGTCGCAATGACGGATGGCGCGGCATCGCTGACCTCCATGTTCTACGGCATGAAAGCCATGGGTGTCTGGAGCGATGAGCGCGAGGACAATCTCCTCGATGGCGGCGCCCACTTCTACGACTGTTATGAAACGAAAGACGGGAAATACGTGTCTATCGGCTCCATAGAGCCGCAATTCTACGCTCTGCTTCTCGAAAAAGCCGAGCTGACCGATCCGGACTTCCAGAATCAGATGAGCCGTTCATCCTGGCCGGAGCTCAGCGAGAAGGTTGCCAAGGTAATGGCCACCAAAACGCGGGACGAATGGTCCGCGATCATGGAAGGGACGGATGTCTGTTTTGCACCGGTTCTCTCGCTAACAGAGGCTCCCGACCATCCGCACAACAAGGCGCGCGAAACGTTCGTCACCTATGAGGGCGTGGTTCAACCTGCGCCTGCGCCGCGGTTCTCAAAGACCCCAGGCGCCATTCAGAGACCGCCTGCGGCACCAGGCGCTCATAGCGATGAAATCTTGGCTGATTGGGGTGTCAAATAGCGGTGCACTGCAGATCTCAGGCAGAGGCGCGCCCGCCTCAAAATATGAATGAGTGACAACAGGTTTGCTGCGACGTGGTTCATATACACTTTGCTATAAAGAGCTCATCAGCAGAGAGCCGTAACACGCTTTGTTTGGTTTTCTGTCTGATGTCCTTCTTGCTAGACCTTGGCCGCCAGTTTTGGCGGCCATTTTTTTGTTTAAATACAATACGTTTCATTATTTTACCAAGCACGCCTATTGCTGTTACACGATCTCAGGTGGAACTTTTAAGCGTCTTTCATGTACTTATGATGTATTCAGTCGAGGGGAAATATGAGCACAGTTTTATCGGCTTCGCCGAGGAAAGTTAGCGACGCCGACAGAGGGATCGGTCAACTCGTACGCCAGGCTCGCCGGCGCATCGGGATGACGCTCGACGATCTGGCAAAGAAACTGGGCCTGTCATACCAGCAGGTTCACAAATACGAGAACGGCACAAACCGTATCAGCGCCGGAACGCTCGCTGCTATCGCAAATATTCTCGCTGTGCCGGTGGAGCATTTATTTCCGGAAGACGCGCTTCTTAGCCACAGCACGGACGAAAATAGCGAAGTCGACAAATATAGAAGCGAAGTCAGCCGTCTTGTCCGCACAATCGATGACCCCAAGAAGCTCGAGGCCATCATAACCATCCTGAAAACGGTCTAGCGTCTACTTGCTGGCATTGGATTGAGCGAGCCGCACGGTGCTAAGCCGTTCGCGGTTCTGCTCACTCCAGTTCTTCGGATGATGAAACGTCTCCTGGAACCAGGGATTGGTTTCATGGCGAAATTGCATTCTGATCCAGTCAATGAATTTCCGGCCTCGCGACAGATGCTGGACGCGCTGGGTGTATGTCAGCCAGAATTCGATCGGAACAAGCTCCGGCAGAT
>NZ_JBARZC010000027.1:0-4346 GCF_049649345.1 Henriciella sp.
CACATATGACGGATCGTCGTGAGACGCCCCGGCCCGCCAGACGGACCAAGCCCGAACAGAACAAGACAAATTCGCCGCCCAGAGACTGGAGCGAAGGCGAGCGCATTGCCAAATGGCTGGCGCGCGCCGGCGTCGCGTCCCGCCGCGAATGCGAAAGCCTGATCGAACAGGGCGCTGTTATCGTGAATGGCAGGAAGCTTACCTCGCCCGCGTTCAAGGTGACGGGCGCCGAGACGATCCAGGTCAATGGCAAACGCGTCCGCCCGCCTGAAGTCACGCGCCTCTGGCGCTACCACAAACCGTCCGGCCTGATCACCACCACAACCGACCCGGCAGGCAGACGCACCGTTTTCGAGGAGCTGCCCAAACACCTGCCGCGTACCGTCACTGTCGGCCGGCTCGACCTCACCACCGAAGGCCTGCTCCTTCTCACAAATGATGGTGAGCTTGCGCGGGCACTGGAACTGCCGAGAAATGAGTTCGAGCGCAGCTACCGCGCCCGCGCGCATGGCCGCGTAACAACTGACAAGCTTGCTGAACTTGCAGCCGGCATCACCGTCGATGGCGTAACCTATGCGCCGATCAAAGCCGAGCTTGAGCGCGAGACCGGGACCAATAACTGGATCCGCGTGACGCTCACCGAGGGCAAGAAACGCGAAGTCCGGCGCGCGCTCGAAGCGGTCGGCCTGGAGGTCAACCGCCTCATCCGGACGAGCTACGGCCCATTCGAGCTCGCCGATCTGCCGCCAGGCGGCGTTGAGGAAGTTCTGCCGAGCGAGCTGAAAGCTCATCTCGGCGCGTATCTCTCCAAGGGCGGGGAGCAGCGCACAAACAAGCCCCGCAAAGCCAAAGCTGACGCTGAGACAGGGCTTCACAAGAAAGAGCGCACCCGCCATCCTCGCCGCAAATAGTCAAAGCCCGATGGGAGGATTGAATGGCTGATACAGCAGTTGCAACGCCGCCGAAGACCAAGAAGGATCCGGCGCGCACGATGTCGACGGCGGCAGCCGCGGTCTGCAATGACATTGTCTCGCCGGACACCTATGCCGACATGAACGCGCTCGATGCCGCGTTCAAGCGCCTGCGCGAGGAAGATCCGCTCGCCTGGTGTGAGCCGGAAGCGTTCCGCCCCTTCTGGGCCGTCACCAAACACGCCGACATCATGGAAGTGAGCCGCCAGAACAAGCTCTTCACCAATGGTGAGCGCGAAATGCTGAGCTTCAAGTCGGCCGAAGAGATCGTTTATGCCCAGACCGGCGGCCCTCATCTTCTGAAGACGCTCGTCCAGCTGGATGATCCCATGCACTACAAGCTGCGTCACCTGACGCAGGACTGGTTCATGCCGCACAAGGTCAAGACGCGCGAGGACGCGATCAACGCCATCGCCAAGGAATTCGTCGACAAGATGGAGGATATGGGTGGGGAATGCGACTTCCAGCAGGATGTCGCGCTCTACTACCCGCTTCGCGTGATCATGCAGATCCTCGGCGTTCCGGTCGAGGATGAGCCGATGATGCTGAAACTCACCCAGGAGATATTCGGCGCGCAGGACCCGGATCTGATGCGCAATAAGGATCTGCTTGACGATGGCGATGCGAATGCCGGCTTCGAGTCGATCCAGGAAACGCTCGCCCAGTTCTTCATGTACTTCACCAACATCACGTCCGACCGGCGCGAAAATCCGAAGGATGATGTCTCGTCCGTGATCGCCAATGGCATTGTCGACGGTGAGCCGATCGGCCAGCTGGAAGCGATGAGCTATTACATCATCGTCGCGGCCGCCGGCCATGACACGACCAGCGCTTCGACGGGTGGCGGTCTTCTCGGCATGCTACGAAACCCGAGCGAACTCAAAAAGATGATGGATGATCCAGCGGCCCATTCGCGCACAGCTGTTGACGAGGCCATCCGCTGGACGACGCCGGTCAAACACTTCATGCGTACCGCGCAGGACGATTATGAGATGCGCGGACGGAAAATCCTCAAAGGTGAAAGCCTGCTGCTTTGCTACCCGTCCGGAAACCGTGACGAGGAGGTCTTCGACGACCCCTACGAATTCCGCGTCGACCGCAGCCCGAACAGGATCATCTCATTCGGCCATGGCGGGCATATGTGTCTCGGCATGCATCTGGCGCGGCTTGAAATGCAGGCGATCTATGAAGAGCTGTTCTCGCGCGTGAAATCCATCGAGCTTGCTGGCGACCCGACCTTCATCCGCGCCAATTTCGTTGGCGGGCCGAAGTCTATCCCTGTTCGCTACAAATTCTGACGGGCCTTCACCTTAATCGGAGAGAACGTTGAACTCGGTACGACGGTTGCGCGCATAAGCTTCGGTCGTCTGCGAGGCGTCGATCGGCCGGGTTTCGCCATAGCCGACGGCGCGTAAGCGGTCCTCGCTGACGCTCCGCTCGACAAGATAGGCTTTCACCGCATCAGCGCGCTCCTGCGACAGTCGCTGATTGAAGGATTCAGCGCCGCGCGCATCGGTGTGCCCGCCAATTTCGATCGTATAGGCTTCGCAGATAAGCGCCGTCCCGGTGACAGCGTCGAGAAGCCGCGCGCTTGAAGGCGAAATGCTTGAATTGCCGCTGTCGAACTCGACATTACGGCCCTGCATGACATTGCTGAACGTCGCCTGACAGGCTTCGGGGGTCGGGCGCTCATTGAGCGTGGCTACGGCGGCCCCGACACCATCCTCTCCGCCGCTGACGGATATTCCATCCACGACGAGCTTGATATCACGCGCTGCAACCGAATTTGCCCTGATCGCCGTGCGCGCTGCCTCAAAGCCTTCTGCGGCCGCGTTTGCGTCTGGCGCTGTGCCAAGCAGGGTTACCACCCCAGCGGCAACATTGATCGACAGCCAGTCGAAGCCTGCCTCGTTCAGGTCCGCGGTGACATCGTCGCTCCAGGCCACACTTCTCTGCGTGACCGGTGCTGGCAATTCGATCGCCATGTCAGCACTGGTTGGCGAAAACTGACCTTCCGTAAACAGATAATACCCATCCGGAATATCCACGCAGGCTGAGCTGTTTGCCGGATCTGCTGTTTGAGCAGGCTCCTGCTGGCAAGCCGCCAGACAGATCAGAGCTGCGCCTGCACCTCCAGCGACAATACGTGTGCGTTTCCTGTCCATGGGCAACTCCCCGTGCGGTTCAGACTTGTTCTTAGCCCTTGTTTTGGCCAACGTAAATTTCGATGCAGGAAACATGCAAGAATTGCGCAGGGCCATTTCCATGATGATAGTTCGAAATCTTTCTTTGCGACTGGTCGCTATTGTCGCGGCCGGTCTGGCGGCTCCACTTACGGCAGCAGGCGCGCAGGATGCTCGTTTTGACCAGCCCGATCCGGCCCTCGATGCTGAGGTGGAGGCCTGCCTGGAAGCCGATGGCGTCTCTGTGCTCCCGGGGACAGACACCATCTGCTACAATGCCGCGATCTTCCCTGGCCAGTTTCTGCAGCTCGCAGATATGGCGCCGGCTGACCGGATCATCGTCACGAGCCCGGGGGGCAATGTCGCCACGGCGCGCATGATGAGCCGGATTCTCGATGATCGCGGGGAGCCGATTATCATTGCAGGACAGTGCATGTCGGCCTGCGCCATGGTGATCCTGCCCGGCGCGGACGATATCAGCATTCACCGGAGTGCCCATATCGCCGTCCATGGCATCGTCATGATGGGCTATCGCGACTGGTTTGGCTGGCTCAAAAATGGTGAGGCGCCAACGGCACGCGATAATCTCGCCGCCAGCATGGGCTATAATTTCGCCTACACGCTGCACAAGAGCGGCCAGGACCATATGGAAAAGCATCTCGATGGCCAGGATGTCGATCAGGATTATATACAGATAATCAGTGACCGGATGTTTGAAGACGCGCTGACATCAGACTGCCGGGTCGATCCGAACAGTTACTGGGGCATGATCGATGCAGAGCACCTTCGCGAATTTCTCGGCGACCGGATCACGCATATGGAAGCCTTTGCCCAGGATTGGGACGATCCGGCCAATAAAGTCTACAAGGATGTGACCATCCCGATTGCACCGCAGACCTATATCTTCGAACACGATTTCGAAGACGCAACCTGCCCGTAAGACTAAGACGTCAGGAAGGCAGCAGCTCTTCAGGATAATCGGGATAGCTCGCTTTCATCACGCCGTGATTGAGCAGCATTTCAGCTTTGAGGTCCTTGCCCGCCTCGTCATAGAAGCGTGTCAGCACCCAGTAGTTTTCCACCCGCCGACTCTGCGACAGGGCAACGATCTCACGCTTTAGCCGGTATGTCTCGCCGACGAAGAGCGGGCCGTTGACCATCTTGATCTCGAGGTCGGCGAACAGGCCGATGG
>NZ_JBARZC010000028.1:0-1510 GCF_049649345.1 Henriciella sp.
CCTTCGGGCAGCCTGATCGAGATTGCCTTTGTCAGCGCGCTGACGGCTGGCATGATCGCGGGCGGGGCGCTCGCACTCTATCCCGTGCCGCTGGCCGCTCTGATCTTCACGTCCCTCCTGTCACTCATGGCCTTGCCGTCGGTCTTTATCGGGCTCGACGGCCAGACGGTGCCGTTTCTCATCATCATGGCCGCGTTCATCTGCGTTGTGATCTATTCGATCCGGCGACATACCGGCATGTTCCTGTCGGAACTGGGCGGGAAACTCGAGGCCGAACGCCAGCGCGACATGGTCCGTCTGCTCATGGGCACCTATCAGGGCGAAGGCGGTCATTGCGTCTGGCAATCTGATGATCTGTTCAACCTCACAACCGATCCAGGGCCTGTCGTGCAGATGTTCGGGCTCGAGCAGGAAAGCGGGGTGCCAGGCAATCTCGCCCGGCTTGTTCAGGGGAGCGCCGCGCGCGCCTATGATCCGGGAGATGCCGAAGCGCTGGCGCGGATCCTGAATCAGGGGCGAAGCCGTGAGAGCACATTCGACATCACCTTCGTGACCGCCGCCGAACAGGTCTTTCGCCTCGTTGGCCGTTCAGCGAGCGCAGCGCCGAACGCGCTTCCAGGCTATCACGGCTACCTCAAGGACATCACCGGCGAAGTGCGCGCGAACGAGAATGTCTACCGCCTTGCCACCCGCGACACGCTCACTGACCTGCTCAACTATCCCGAATTCATGCGTCGCGGCCGCGCGCTTCTCGAGGGCGTCGAGCCAGAGGTACCAGCGCCGATCTCGCTGTTTCTCTTCATCGACGCTGACAACCTAAAGACGATCAATGACACGTATGGCCATGCGATCGGCGATCATCTGATTGCGACCATCGCCGGGCGCCTTACCACGCTGCTGCCGAAGCGTTGCCTGATCTGTCGCAAGGGCGGCGACGAGTTTCTGGCATTGACCACCTGCAGATCGGAGGAGGAGGCGGGTATGATCGCGCAGGCGGCTCTGTCCGACCTGATGGGTGGTTTCACGATCGAAAAGCGCGACCTGCCGCTTTCGTGCTGCATCGGGGCGAGCATCAATCACGGGCGCAAGACCTCGCTCGAACGCATGGAGCTTGAGGCCGACCGCGCGCTTTATCACGCAAAATCGCAAGGCAAGCGGCAACTCAAGATCTATGATGCGGAGATCGGCGCGGCGATCGGGCGGACCCGTGTGCTCGCCCATGACCTCGTTCTGGCACTGGCCCGGCGCGAACTGCATCTGGCGTTCCAGCCGATCGTGCGCGCAGAGGATGGTGGCATTCTCGGGGCTGAAGCGCTACTGCGCTGGACGCATCCAGAATTCGGGATGATTTCGCCCGAGGAGATCCTCACCCTTGCCAAGCGCGAGGGCAAAAGCGCAGCTGTCTCTCAATTCGTCCTGCGCAAGGCGGTTGCCACGGCGAAATCCTGGCCTGACGAGATATTCGTTTCGGTCAATTTCAGCGCTGCGGATCTGCGCCACCGGAATCTCT
>NZ_JBARZC010000029.1:0-2114 GCF_049649345.1 Henriciella sp.
GGACCCTGCGCAATGCGCCGAAGCTGGGCGCGCCAGCCGGGGTCGCAACCATTAGCGGGGACAGTATGGGCGGAAATTTCGCCGCCATCATCACGCAGGAAATGATGCGCGAGCGAAAGCCGCTGCCGCTTCTACAATTGCTGATCTATCCGGCGACCGAGCTTGAAGACGAATTCCCGTCATATCAGGCCTATGGCGAAACCTATCCCCTGTCGGCCGATACGATGCGCTGGTTCATGGAACAATATCTGCCGGAGGGTCAGAACCGTGCGGATGTCCGCCTGTCGCCGGCCCGCGAAACGCGGCTGGAAGACCTGCCGCCGGCGATCATAGCCACGGCTGGGTTCGACCCGCTTGTCGACGATGGGGCCGCTTATGCAGAGCTGCTACGCCGCTCGGAAGTCGATGTGACCTACAAATGCTATGACAGCCTGGCGCACGGATTTACCGCGTTCACCGGTGTGGTGGATGAGGCGCGCAGGGCGTGCGAAGAAATTGCCGGCATGGTCGCTGCCGCCTACGCCGAATTTGACATCGAAGACGACTAGGCGCTCACACAGCCCAGGCGGCGAGCGCCAGTAGGCATACAAAAATAACGAATATGGTCCGCATTGGGAGCTTTCGGTTGGTTTAAACCTGAACGCACAGAGGCCGCTCAGGTTTCCTCCACCAGCCCGGGATGATTGTTTCGGACATTGCCGACCGCCGGATCGACAGGCCAGACGTGCACGTCCGCTGAGGCAAAAGGCTCGAACAGATCGTCGACCTTGCGATTACTGGTATCGAGCCAGCGCCCGAAATCAGACAGGTGCAGGATCACCGGCATGCGGTGATGCAGGCTGGCGGTCGCATCATTTGGTGTCGTGGTGAGCACGGTGAAACTGTGCAGCTCAGATCCATCGATATGCGCGACGTCATAAAGCCCCGCGAAGCAGAAATGACGCCTGTTGCGCAGGCCCACCGCAAACGGCGTCTTCGCGCCGGCACGCCCCGTCCATTCATAATAGCCGCTGACGGGCACCAGGCAGCGATGATGACGAAACGCGCCGCGGAAGACCGGTTTTTCGGCTGCCGTCTCCGATTTCGCATTGAATGTGGTGAAGGATTTTTCCTTCAGCGGTTTCTTCCACCAGGAGGGCACAAGCCCCCATAAGGCAGGGGCCAGTTCTGCTGTCCCGTCGCGCGTCAGCCTGATGATCGGCTGATAGGAGCCGGGCGCGGCATTATAGGTGGGATCAGGCGGATCAGTCTCATCCGGCGGAACCAGATTGAGCCAGGCGCGAAAATCGGCCCAGGTCACACCATGTCTGAAGAAGCGCCCGCACATCTTGTGTGATATAGACCATGCTCCACACCCGAAACAACGGAACGAAGACATTCAGTTCGCGTTCAGAAGACTGTCCCCAATATAAGGGGGTGGAATAAACGAGGAGTTTTCCCGAGATGAGAATGATTATGATCGGTGTCACGGCGGCAGCCATGACACTTACAGCATGTGAAGGCACTGGCCTGTCCAGAAACCAGGCGTACGGAACAGGCGGCGGCGCCCTTGCAGGCGCAGCCCTTGGTACGCTGGCTGGCGGCGATGATGGCCGCAATGCCGCGATTGGCGCAGCCGTTGGCGCGCTCGCAGGCGCAGCCGTCGGCACGTATATGGACAAGCAGGAGCGCGATCTGCGCGCCCGCACGGCCGGCACCGACATCCAGGTTGAGCGCCAGGGTGACCAGATTGCCCTGACCATGCCGTCCAGCGTGACCTTTTCTGTCGACAGCGCGCAGCTGAAGCCGGAATTCTACGGCCCGCTGAACGATGTCGCCGCCACTCTGGTCGACTATCCGTCGACCTCTGTTGACGTGGTTGGTCACGCCTCTTCGGATGGCCCTGACGACTACAATATGCAGCTGTCAGAACGCCGCGCCAATTCGGTCTCGAACTACCTGGTCAATCAGGGCGTTCAGCCGGTCCGCATCCGGTCTTATGGCATGGGCGAAAATCAGCCGGTTGCCAGCAATGACACGGCCGCCGGCCGCGCTGCCAACCGCCGCGTCGAAATCCTTCTGACGCCGGTCACGACCAGCTAGTCGTTCCCGACGACTGAATAAGAAAAGGCCGC
>NZ_JBARZC010000030.1:0-2099 GCF_049649345.1 Henriciella sp.
TTGCTAGACCTTCTCCATCTGAACGCTCGGGACTTCATTCGAAGGCCCGAAACAATACTCATGAAGGCTGCCGGACTGGATCGCTGCCTGGGCCGCCTTATAGCCGGCTTCAACGGCCTCTTCGTAGGCTTCCCAGTCCCTCAGCTCGATGTCGCGAAGATCGGGCAGAACCAGCATGTCGACGAGCTCCCGCCCGGCAATCGGGTTCACGCTGACGGTCGCAGACCGCATGAGTAGCCCGGCAATCGGCGGGGCGGCCGAGAAGCCATTCTTCCACACCCAGCGCAAAAATCCGGGCGGATTGGTGAAGTCTTCGGCTTTCAGGCCTTGAGGCGCGCGCGCGACGTCAGAGCCAACGACGATGCCGCGATGAAGTTCGCGCATCACATCGGTCGGGAAATTGTTGAGCACGGCGCCATCGACCAGCACTTCTCCATCATCAATGACAGGCGGCAGAATGCCCGGCAGCGAGATCGTCGCCCGCAGGGCCTTCCTCAATGAGCCGCGCCTATGGATGCGGTATGTGCCATCCGTCAGATTGGTGGAGACCGCAAAGAACGGAATGGCGAGGTCGCAGATGTCGGCCTCGCCGAAATGCTCCTGAAGGCGGCGGTTGACCCGCTTGCCGCGAACCATGGCGACGACGGGCAGGTTGAAGTCGCCGAGCGGATTGGACTCCACGAAGGCCTTGCGGATCCGCATGTCGATCTCTTCATCATTCCAGCCCATCGCGACGCAGCCCGCCACCACAGCGCCCATGGAGGCGCCGCCAACGAAATCGATCGGTATGTTCGCTTCCCTGAAAGCGCGCACAACGCCGATATGGGCATAGGCGCGGGCTCCGCCGCCGGACAGGACGAGCCCGACCGAGCGGCCTGCCATGATCCGCGCGAGGCGCGCGCAATCGGCTTCATCCATGCCATGCCAGTGAAAGGCCCGCGCAGCGCCGGCGGCATCCAGCCATTCCACAGGCTGGGAAACCCGGCGCTCAGAGCCATGATGAAGGAGAAGAACATCGATCAGCTTTAATGATTTTGCCGGTGAGCCGTCTGGCGGCATCAGCGGAATAGAGGGGCGCGCATCGGCGCGTCCAACGACCCAGATCCTGTCGGCCTGCCGGATGGACAGCCTGTACCAGGCAGAGCCGCCGACAGAGGATGTCAGCATCACGACATCGTTCTCGGCCTCCAGCTTGTCGAAGAAAGACGCAGGTTTTTCGTCGCCTTCGGTTTCCGAAACGATGCGGGATTTGAGCCCCAGCTTGTCGAGGGATCGCTTGATGGCCTTGGCGCGCAGCGAGAGATCGATCGTCGGCGAGGTAGCGACCAGGGCGAACACTTTGGGCGCATTGCGGCGATTGGGTTTGCGGCCCTCGCGCAGACGCGTCAGCATCAGCCGGATCATGGAATTCAGGATTTCGGGTTCTGCCTTGATGATCCTGTCAAAGCCGGCGCGCGAGATTTCCAGGATTTCAGTATCGCGCAGCGCATAGACAGAACTTGTATGCGGGGCATTGTCGGCGATCCCGTCGCCATCCTCGTCGATCGAGCCTTCGAACAGTGCCATCTCGCCAACCGGCTCGCCGGCGCGGATATGTCCGATAAAGTCGCTGCGCCCGTCAGGTGTTGTGCGGAAGGCGCCGAGCGATCCTGACAGGACGAAGTAGATGGAACTTGCTATGTCGCCGGTCTTGAACAGTTCCCAGCCTGCCGGCAGTGAAAACCAGCGCGCCTCGCGCCCCGCGGCTTTCAGCGCGCGCTTTGGGACATCTCCCAGAAATGGGATGGATCTCAGGGTTGGAGCAATATCAAGACTCATATCACCAAATGTGCTGTTCCCAGGGCCATCTGAAAAGGCCTTTCCCGCTTTTGTGTGGCTTGAGGGACGTATGGATTTGAACATGACCATAGTTCGGGATGACATTACCTCTTTGCGGCGATAGTGCTGCAAGAAACAGTCCAAGGGAGGGCAAATGCCCGTACTGAAAACCAAGCTCGATACGGCCGGGACGAAATTTTCCGCCAACCGCCGCGCCATGGAAACACTTGTCGGCGAATTGCGTGAAAAGACCGCTAATGCGGCGCGCGGCGGCTCTGATC
>NZ_JBARZC010000031.1:0-1821 GCF_049649345.1 Henriciella sp.
TGCACCGCTCACTCGCCCCTGACGGGCTGCATCTTTTCTGCATCCCGTTCATGCACGGAGAATCCGAAGAGGACCTGTCGGCCCTGACCCACGAAGAGGCCGAGCGCAGGTTCGGCCAGAGGGACCATGTGCGGAAGTTCGGCAAGGAGGATCTTGCCCGGAACCTCGGCATGGTCTTCAGGCTTCCTGAGCCCTACAGCCTTCTGAACTACTTTTCCGCCGATCTTCTGCGGAAGTTCAATGTTCCGGAACGGGAATGGCACGGGCTCAATGGAACCTCGGTATTCCCGTTGCGGAAATCGGACTACCTTCTGTAGCGCGTGGCGACCTTCGTGCAGGGCGCCACCAACGGCGCTTTCGGCATTGCGGAACCTTCGCGACGGGATCGGTGTCGGCTGAGCGGAGCATCAAACCCCGGTGCGCCGTGCTCGTTCGCGTGCCCTACGGCCCGCGACAGGGGCGTTCCGCTCCAGCGATGCCGCACGATCCGGGCAGTTCACCTCCCGCCAGAACCGGACCGTCGCAGCGACGAGCCGGGTTGCGTCGATACCGTGACGCATCGCGGCCTCCTGCAAATGGCGCGCCACCGAGCCGACGCTGCGGTCCGCGGTTTCGGCTTCGAGGCCGGGTACGAGACTGAGCAGCACCGCCAGGATCTGCGGATCTACATCCGCGAGGATCCTTTCCACGCTTTCGGAAGGCGCAGCATCGCTGTCCGCTGGCGGCGTCTCGGAGACGACCGGCAGTCCGAGTTCCAGCCCCGGGAACCGCGCGTTGGTCGCATCGACGATCTGGCGGTTGGCATCGCACAGGCTGGCAAGGGCGGCGTCGGTCAGTGCGGGCTTGCTACCGGGAAACCCCAGCGTGTCCAGGCGCTCGAAATACCGGATCAGGGCCTGGCTAGCGGGATGCAACTTGCCGTCATGGGCTTTGAGGACGATCCTTCGGTATCGCTGCAGGACGATAAGTTGCTCCGCAGAGAGGGTGGCGTTCTCGTTCGACCGGGGCAGGTGCAGAACGCTTTGGCCGGAGGCGCGGCGCAGACAATGCTCGAAATCGTTGATGACATCGCCTCCGATCAGGCGGGTGCGGTCGAAATTGCGGACCGTCAGGCTGCCGACTTCGGCGCATGAGTTCCAGGCGTCGAGCAGGAGGTCGATGCGCCTCCTGTAGCTTTCTGGCGGCGTGAATCGGCTGTCGCCCTTTAGTCTTTGCTGGGTAAGGGACAAGTACATGCTGTGGGGAGCGCGGACGTAGGCGATGACGTCGAGGTGTTCGATCTGCGGAGAGATGGTGCGAAGAAGGTCGATAGTCCGGCCAGGAGATGCGTTGAAGAACGATTCGGCCGACAGCAGGACCGTATCGCCCGGGCGGACGGCTTCGCGGATCATCCGGACCGTGCTACGGGCAGACTCGGCGGTCGGTTCCGCCTCGCCCCTGGTTTTCTTGCCGACGAGAGATCCGAGGTTGAAATGACCGATGCTGGGCGTGGTGGTTTCGAACAGGAGTCCGACCTGTCGCAAAGAGGTGCGGGCGGCAAACAGACTGCTCTGGATCGAGCTGCTGCCGCATTTCCCGTCACCGATATGAACGATGAACCTGGTCATCCTGTTGGCCGTCCCCCCCGCATTTCGCCGATATCTACAGGCCACGGATACGCGTATCAATGGCACCGCGCGCGAGCCGCTCGGCGCCGCATCTGGCCAATCTTGCCGACCGTGCTACTTACCTACACACTCGATGGAGGATGGAGTCTGGGGAGGACCACATGTATCGCCGAAAGTTCCTGACGACTGCCGCTCTGGGTGGGGCCGGAGCCGC
>NZ_JBARZC010000032.1:0-2604 GCF_049649345.1 Henriciella sp.
GCCCCATGACACGCGGCGCGCCCTTGTGGAGGACGTTCATGTTCATTGAGAAACGCGATTCCAGATCGCAGAGCTTGAACAGGCTCTCCATAAGCACGTCCGGTTCGACGGTCTTGGCGCGTGGTTCGAGTACGAGGCGGATATCTTCGGCGCTCTCATCGCGAACATCGTTCAGGAGCGGCGCTTTCTTGCTGTCGATGAGCTCGGCCAGCTTCTCGATGAGGCGGGATTTTTGAACCTGGTATGGGATCTCTGTGACGATGACCTGCCAGGTGCCGCGGCCAAGGTCCTCGACATGCCAGCGCGCGCGAATGCGGAAACCGCCTCGGCCGGTCTCATAGGCTTCGCGGATGGCACTGCGAGGCTCGACGATTACGCCGCCGGTCGGGAAGTCCGGGCCTGGCATGACATTCATCAGCTCGCTCAGCGGCGTTTCCTTGTTTTCGATCAGCAAGAGCGCTGCGTCGATTACCTCGGCGACATTGTGCGGCGGAATCGATGTTGCCATGCCGACTGCGATACCTGTCGCACCATTCGCAAGCAGGTTCGGATAGCCCGCCGGAAGCACGACCGGCTCGGTGTCAGTTTCGGAATAATTGTCCTTGAAGTCGACCGCATCTTCATTGAGGCCTTCGAGCAGCAGTTTCGCCGCTTCGGTCATCCGCGCCTCGGTGTAACGATAGGCAGCGGCATTGTCCCCGTCGATATTGCCGAAATTGCCCTGCCCATCAACGAGCGGGTAGCGGACAGAAAAATCCTGGGCCAGCCGCACAAGCGTGTCATAAATTGCGCTGTCGCCGTGCGGGTGGAAATTACCCATCACGTCGCCGACAATCTTGGCACATTTGCGGTATCCAGCATCCGGATCGAGTTTGAGCTCCCGCATACCGTAGAGAATACGGCGCTGAACAGGCTTCAGGCCGTCGCGCACATCGGGCAATGCACGTGAGGTGATTGTCGAGAGCGCATAGGCGAGATATCGCTTCGTGAGCGCCTCGCTCAGCGGTTCGTTGATAATCTTGCCATCTTCGGGATCCAGAAGGTCGGACATACCCGCTCCTAAAAATTGTCTTGCGCCGGGAATCAGTCGGCTACCGTAAAGTTAACAGATTGCGGGGATTGGTTAAGGAATGAACAACACGCTCGCCAGAACCGTGAAACAGATTGGCGTCGTTGCCATCGTCGTGTTCGCGATTTTCATCGGCAACCACTTCCTGCCCGCGCAGCATAATCCCCTGCGGCCAATCAGTCTCAACGATCCGATCGGGGTCGCCACACATTTCAAGCTTCAGCGTATAAAGGCCGATCCAGTGCTCTGCTATTCGCTGCTCGCGAAAGCAGGCGTCGAATATACCCAGCTTGGAGATGACGCTGGAACCGAGCGCTGCCCGCTGGCCAATGTATCGGTACTCGACCAGTCAACGCTCCCCTACTCTGTGGCGCCGCTCCGGATGAGCTGTCACCAGATCGCGTCGCTTTATATCTGGGAGCGGGAGATTGTAGCGCCCGCCGCCGAAGACATTCTGGGCTCGCCAGTAGAGGAGGTGCTCACCTATGGCAGCTTTTCGTGTAGGAATATTGCCGGATCAAAACGCCTAAGCGAGCACGGCCGAGCCAATGCAATCGACATTCGGGGCTTCCGGCTCGCCAATGGAGAAACCGTGGATGTGAGGCAGGACTGGCGCGGTGACAATGAGAAGGGTGAATTCCTTTTCGCTGTCCGCGACGGCGCCTGCCGGTTATTCTCGGTCGTGCTCGGACCGGACTACAACGCCGCGCATGCAGATCATTTCCATATGGACATGGGAAATTCCAGCATCTGCCGCTAGACCCGCTTCAACATCCGGGTGTGGAGGCGGCGTCTGGCGTCCGGGAGGTCGCGATTGTAGGCGTGGAACAGGCGTCGTTCTATGAACACGCGGGTCAGCTCCAGCCCCTCCACAACGTCTCTGTCGTCGGCATGCGCGCGTGGATCGACCAGAAAGCGCGGCAGGATGAGCAGCCGGTCGACATAGTCGTCTGCTTCTGATCCCCGTACGGCCCGTCCGGTGCGGGGAGATACATGGGTCAGCCCGTCATTGGCTCCGCTGATAGCGCAGGCTTCAAGGTCAAGTCCGAAGCCGAGCGCTGACAGCAATCCAAGCTCCCAGCGTACATAGAGCGCCGGCCAGACCTCATCGTCTTCTAGGCTGTCGAGGAGGAGTTCGGTTGCTTCAAAGACCAGTGAACCGGCCTGATCGCCCTCATTCAGAACGCCCCTCAGGAGAGACGTGACCGAAGCGATTGCCAGCAAGGCATCGGGAAGGTCGATAAGTCTGGAGGAGCGCAATTTGGTCGCTTCTGCCACGTCGAACCGGCCAAGCTGCTCTTCAAGCCGGCCCGACCAAGATAGCTCTACCAGATTACCCGGCTCGAACTGGGCACGCTTCTTTCTGGAGGCTCCGCCATATACAAGACCCGACCGCCTGCCCCGGTTACGGGTCAGCACATCGAGGATCAGGCCGCTTTCGCCGAATTTCCGGCCGCCGAGGATCAGGCCCTCATCGCGCCATTGCATCAGAGATCAAACTCAAGGCCGAGGCTTGAATAGGATTCGCGGCGCTC